>CALMAQ010000321.1 GCA_937859745.1 uncultured Verrucomicrobiota bacterium
GCCGCGCCGCGCTCGGGTTCGCGCAGGAAGAGCAGCGCCAGCGCCAGCGCCAAGCCCGGCACGCCCGCCCAGAAGAAGCCGTCGCGCCAGGTGCCGTGCCCCAGCGCGAAGCCGCCGACCCCGTAACCCAGCGCCGAGCCGACAGGGATGGCGACGTAGAAAATGGTCAGCGCGTTGTTGCGCTTCTCGGCCGGAAACAGGTCCGAGAGCCAGGCGGGTGCCAGGGTGGCGTAACTCGCTTCCCCCAGGCCCACCAGCACCCGGCAGGCAATCAGCGCGCCGAACGAATGCATGTAGGCGGTCAGGATGGTGCCCACGCTCCAGAGGAACACACCGGAGGCGATCAGCCACTTGCGCTGGGAGCGGTCGCCCAGGTAGCCGAAGACCGGCGAGGTCAGGAAATAGCCGATCATGAACGCGGAGCCCAGCGTGCCGCCCGCGGTGTTGTTGAGGTGCAGTTCGGTTTGCAGCGGACCCAGCACGGCCGCCAGCACGTAGCGGTCGAGGTAGTTGAAAAGGTTCAGCCCCGTGAGGAAGGCGAGACCGAGGAAGGGGTGGGTGCCTGGTTTCATGGGGACGAGAGCCGGGGCGGCGGGCGCATTGTGGACGCACCGCGCGCCGCTTGCCCAGCCCAAAATCGTCCCCGCGCCGTCACGTCTGGACCGTGTCCAGGCGTTTGATGCGCCGCATCTCGGGCCAGATCAGCGCGGTGGCGGCCACGACGAGGATCGTGCCGATCCCGCCCGAAACCACCGCGAAAACCGGCCCGAACCAGTGGGCCACGAACCCGGACTCGAAGTCGCCGAACTGGTTGGAGGAGCTGATGAAGAGCGCGTTGACCGAGGACACACGTCCGCGCAGTGCGTCGGGGGTGAGCACCTGGACCAGCGTGTTGCGGACGACCACGCTGACATTGTCGGTGGCCCCGCAGACGAACATCATCGCCAGGGAAAGCCAGAACGAGTGCGAGAGGCCGAACAGAGCCGTCGCCACGCCGAAGCCCGCGACGGACAGCAGCAGCGTGCGGCCCGCGTTGCGCATCGGCGGGCGGTGCGCGAGCAGCAGCGCCATCGTGGCCGAACCGGCGGGGAGCGCCGCCTGCAAAAAGCCCTGGCCGACCGAGCCGACGCGCAGGATGTCCCGCGCGTAGACCGGCAGCAGCGCGACCGCCCCGCCCAGCAGCACCGCGAACAGGTCCAGGCTGATGGTGGCCAGGATGATGCGCGTGCCGAAGACGAAGCGGAGGCCGTTGACCAGGTTCGCCAGGGTCAGCGGCTCGCGTTGGGAGGGTGCCGGAGGGTGGAAGCGCATCAAAGCGAACGTGCTGCAGCAGACCAGCCCCGCCGCCACGTTGAGCAGGTAAACCGGCATCGCCGCATGCGCCCAAGCGATGATGAGGCCGCCCAGCGCGGGGCCGAGCGCGGCGCTGATCTGGAAGCAGCCGCTGTTCCAGGTGACGGCTTCGGGGAACAAGGGGCGCGGCACGATCTGCGGCAACAGGGCGCTGCTCGCGGGCCAGAGGAACGCCCGTCCCGTCGCCCCGAGCGACAGGAACACGTACATCCAGCCCACGGGTGCCTGCCGCCAGCTCACGAACCACAGTCCGAGGCTGCCCAGCACGAGCAGGGCCTGGGACCAGACCACGATGCGGCTCCGGTCGTACTGGTCGGCGATGTGCCCGGCGGGCAGCGTGAGGAGGAGCATGGGCACGATCTGCGCCAGCCCCACGTAGCCGAGCGCCAGGGGCGAACGCGTGCGGTCGTAGAGTTCCCAGCCGACCGCGACGCCCACCATCTGCGCGCCCATGGAGGCCAGGAAACGGCCGGCGAGATAGCGGCGGAAATCGGCCACGCGCAGCACGGCATAGCGGTCAGTGGGAGCAGCGGGAAGGTCGGTCATGATGGCCGGGGACAGGCGGCCCCTACTATCGGCGGAATCTTCCTGCCGTCCATCCCGGCCGCGATCCCGGCGGGCAGCGGCAAGTGGCGCGAGGCAACGCGAGACCGTTTCGGCGTTTGCGCGATTTCGCGTGGTGGGTGAAGATTGGCGTCCCCGCCATGCGCCTGCTCGTTCTCCTGCTCTCCCTGTGCGCCGCGCTGCCCTTGTCGGCGGCCGATACCCCGCCGGACCTCGCGCCGCTCAGGAAGTGGCTGGCGGGGCAGGCGTCCGTCCGCACGGTACAGGCGGACTTCACGCAGACGCGCTCCTTCCACGCGCTGCGCGACCCCATCGCCAGCCCGGGCCGCATCGCGTTCAGCGCGCCGCGTTCCTTCCGCTGGGAACTGGGGGACCCGCCCAGGACGGTCGTGCTGCGCCAAGGCGACACCTTCTACCTCATCCAGCCCCAAAAAAAACGCGCCGAACGCCGCTCCGCCGCGGACCTCGGCCGGGAAGCCGCCGGGGGAGCGATGCCGATGATGGATTTTCCCTTCGCCAAGGACTTCGACGACTTCAACCGCCGCTTCGAGGTGCTCGGTGTCAGCACGGAGGGCACCCGCTGCCACGTCGAGATGCTCCCGCGCGATCCGCAGATGCGGAAGCTCCTGACGGCGGCGCGGATCGACTTCGACACCGACAGCGGCCACCTGCTTTCCTTCGAGTTCGTCACGCGCGACGGCTCGTCGTTGCGGAACGACTTCACCAACGTCCGGCTCAACGCCAAGATCGAGCCCGGCCGTTTCGACTACGACTTCACCGGCTACGATGTCGTCGATGCCAAGCCATAGCCGGGCGCTCGGCTGGCGGCGCGCCGTCCTTGGCGCGGCCTTGCTGGCGTTCGTCGCCTTGGGAGTGGCGCACATCTCCTTCAACGTCGATATCCTCAAGCTGCTGCCGGGCAACCTGCGGCAGGTTCAGGGCCTGTCCCGCTTCCTCCAGCACTTCGCGCAGCGCGATGAACTGATCATCACCGTCGAGGCTCCCACCCCCGAGGTCGCGGAACGGACCGCCGACGAAATCGCCGCGCGTCTGAACGGGCTGCCGCTGCTCGTCCGGCAGGCCGTGGCCCGTCCACCCTGGGAGACCCACCCTGCCCAACTGTCCGAGATCATCGCGTTCCTCGCGCTCAACCAACCACCGGAAAAGGCGCGAGAAATCGCCGCCCGGCTCTCGCCGGAACGCGCCCCGCAAACCTTGCGCGAGACGGTGGGGCGGATGGGCGATTCCATGTCGCCGCAGGAGATCGGCTTGCTCGGCTACGATCCGTTCGACCTCGTCGGCTCGGCGGCCGGTTCCCTGCTGGGTGCCGACCAGCCGCAGTCGGAGTTCGCGTCGGCGGATGGCAAGTTCCGGGTCGTGTACGTGAAGTCGGCGGTTTTGTTCGACAATTACAATCGCACGATCCAATGGATCGCGGACATCCACCACGCGACCGGCCGGTGGCCGGGGGGGGATGGGATCACGATTGGCTACACCGGGGAGCCCGCCATCGTCGCGTCGATCTCGCAGAGCATGCAGAGCGACATGCAGTCCTCCGGGGTGGTGACGCTGCTGGTCATCGCATTCATCTTCTGGTTCTGCTACCGGCGCTTCCGACCGCTGCTGGAGTTGCAGGCGATGCTCGTGCTCATCTTTGCGCTGACGCTCGCCATCGCGGGCTGGTTTTCCGGTCAACTGACCGCCATCGGGGTGGGCTGTTCGGCCATCCTCATCGGCCTGAGCGTCGACTACGGCTACTTCGTCTACCAGCGCGCGCAGGGCTTCGGCGGCAGCGTGCGCGACCTGCAACGCCAGTGCGTGCGCTACATCGCCTGGACGGCCGGAACGACCGCCGCCGCGTTCTTCGCGCTCAACGTCAGCAGCCTGCCGGGCCTGTCGCAGCTGGGCAACCTCGTGGGCGTGGGCGTGGTGGTGGGCGCGCTGGTGATGCTGGGCGTGTTCGCGCCGCTGGCGTGGCGGCGCGCCCAACGCGAGGGCGAGCATCCGCCGACAGGCGTGCAGCGGCTGGTGGTCTCGCCGCGCTTCCATCGGGTCGGCGCGTGGGCAACCGGTGCCGTGGTCCTGCTTTGCCTCGCGGCCTTGGCCTGGAAGGGCTGGCCCGGCGCGGATTTTGCCGCCAAACCCATGCGCCCGCGCCACAGCGAGGCCTACGAGACGCTCGACCGCATGGCGCTGGCGCTGACCGATCAGGTGGACCCGCTGAGCCTCGTCGTGGAGGGCGGCGACGTGGACACCGTTCTCGACCGCCTGCGCGCCACCGAGGGACAACTCGCCGCCGCGCAGAAACGCGGCGACATCCGCTCGTTCCGCTCCGCGCTGGCCGTGTGGCCCGTCACCGCAAACCAGCGGGCGAACCTTCCCGTCCTGGGCAAGCTGGCCGCCGACCTGCCGCGGCTGCGCCAGAACGTGCGCGACGCCGGTTTCAGGGACGAGGCGTTTGCCCTCACCGAGAACGTCCTCCGCCAATGGGCCGCCTGGGTGGACCGCCCCGCGCCGATCTGGCCGGATAACGAGGTGAGCCAATGGATCTTCCGCCGGGTTGCCCGGCACGACGACGGGCGCTGGTACGCGCTGGGCATCGTCCAGCCCGCGATGGGCCGCGAGAAGGCGCTGGACCGGGACGTGACGGGCGAGGGGATCTACCTCACCGGCTGGAACCTGCTCACGGCCGAACTCAAACGGACGATCCCGCGCGAGTTCGGCCGCGCCATCGTGGGCATCATCGGCATCCTGCTGCTTTTGCTGGCCCTGGCGTTTCGTGATTGGAGATCGCTCGCGCTGTTCGTTGCGGCAACCACGCTGGTCTTCGTGTGCCTGACCGGCGCGATGGCGCTCCTGGGCCTGAGTTGGAACGTGTTCAACCTCGCGGCGCTGCTGCTTCTGATTGGCACGGGGACGGACTACAGCATCCTCCTGCTGCTGGCGTTGCGCCGCAACGGAGGCGATGTGCCCGCCGCCCGGCGCGAGCTTTTCCTGGTGGTGTGCCTGTGCGCCGGTTCGGCGTCGGCGGGTTTCGGGACCATCAGTTGGGCCAACCACGCCGGACTGGCGAGCCTCGGGCAGACCTGCGCGCTGGGCTTGCTGATCGATGCGGCCATTTCCGTGTTCCTGCTGCCGCTCGCGTGGACGTGGCTGCACCGCAGCCGCGCATCGGTCAACGGATCGCCAGCGCCGCCGCCTCCCGGCCCCACACGGCTTGGCTCGAAAATACCTTGAGCGCCGTCCGCCCGTAGAGCGATTGCGTCCGCGCGCCGCACGCCATGCAGGCCACCTGCACGTCGAAGTGTGACTGGATGCGGCGGCAGAACTCGTGCGGATACCGGCGGCTGTATTCCGTGCCCTTGTGGTACATGGCGAAGATGCGTCCGCTGTAGTAGTGGGAAATCATCTCCATCCAGGCCCGGAGTTGGCGGCGCATCCGGCGCGAGTACCCGTGAAGGTCGTCGAGGTGTTCGCTCAAGAGTTCCGCCGAGTGCAGCGCCAGCCATAGTCCCGGCGAGAGCATGGGATCGACGAACCCGAACGCATCGCCCGTCATGGCCCAGCCCGGGCCGTAACCGCGCGAGGAAATCAGTTGGTAGTTCGTGTAGGTCGCCACGTCGGTGATCCGATGCCGGTCCGGTCCGGCCTTGGACAAGATAGGATCGCGCGCGATGGCGTTTTCCAGCCGTTCTTCCGGCGTCGCGCCCAGGCGCGCGGCCTCGTCGCGGTGCATCACGACGCCGACCGATACCCGGCCCGGCAGCGGGATGCGCCAGTTCCAGCCCTTCTCCAACCAGCCGATGACCACCTGTCCGCGCGGCTCGTTCTCCTCGAAACCCTCGAAATGCGCGAAGTGCGCCACGTCCTTGCGCGGCCCGGCGGTGGACGGGATTTCCATCGTCCGGGCGAACAGGCGGCTGCGGCCCGTCGCATCGACGAGCAGGTCGGGCTGCCTGCCCTGGAGCCACGGGGCATGCGCCAGCGTTTCGGGGGCGAGTGCCAATCGGTCCGCCGCCGGGCGCTCCAGCCTGGCGCGGGCGCGGACCCGCCGCGCGCCGAGTTCGGTGGCGCGGTCATCCAGGAGCCGGTCGAACGCCGGTCGCGGGACGTTGTAGGCGTAGGTCGGCAGGTTGCAGCGCGCGACGTTGTTGAAATTGAAGTTGACCCGCTCCTTGCCCGGCATCGTGAAGGACACACCCGGTTTGACCAGTCCGATGGCGGCGACCTTCTCCTCCAGTCCCAGCTTGCGGAGCACGGGCACCACCGCCGGGACCAGCGACTCGCCCACGACGAGGTCGGGCCGCCGACCATCGTCGAACACCGTCACGTCTACCCCCTTCATCGCCAGGAGCGACGCAAGCGCCAGCCCCGAGGGGCCGCCGCCGATGATTCCTACCGTGCGCGTTTGCTGTTTCATCGCTGGATCTTGCCGCTGGCCGTTCGTTGCACCCGCTCCACGAACCGGAACGACACGGGCACCTTATAACTGGCCAGCGCCTTCCGGCAACTGGAAGCAAGCAGCGACGCCGTTGGGGGTTGCGCGGGGTCGCGCGGTTCGATCTCCGCCGCTGGGACCGCGCCGAACCGCGCGTTCTCCTTGCCGAACACCCGCGCCGCCGCCACGCCCGGCACCTCGGCCAGCACGGCCTCGATCTCCTCGGGAAAACACTTCAATCCACCCACGTTGATGACCGAGTGGCTGCGTCCGAGCAGGGTCACGTCGCCGTCCGCATCCACGCTGGCGAGATCGCCCGTGCGGAACCAGCCGTCGTCCAGCACGTCCGCTCGCCGCCGCCAGGGGCGCAGGTAGGCGTCGAACATCCCGGGGCCGCGCACGAAGAGTTCGCCGCCCGTACGCACCTCCACGTGGTAATCGGGCAGCGGGCGGCCCACGCTGCTGGGGTTCCCGCTCGCGGCGCGGAGGTTGAGCAGCGGCAGACCCACCTCGATGATTCCCAGCGCCTGTGAGAGCGGCAGCCCGTAGCGCGCCTCGAAAGCCCGCGCGGTTTTCAGCGGCAGGCGGGCCGCCACGGAAACCGCCAGCCGCAGCGTGGGCCACGGCAGGCCGCTGCCCTCCGCCGCGAGCAGCGCGTGGTGGAACGGCGCGCCGTAGAGCACCGTTCCGCCGTGGCGCCCGCCGGCCGCCAGCACGTCTTCCGCCAGGTGGGAGTTGACGATGATCGTCGCTGCCCCCTGCCGCAGATAGAGCATGATGGACACGGCGAAGTGGTGCGCCATCGGCAGGATCCACACCACGCGGTCGTCCGGGCCGATGCCCAACCCTCGGTTGGCCGCCGTGATCCGTTCGTCCAGGCTTTCGTGCGAGAGGACCACGCCCTTGCTCGTGCCCGTTGTGCCGCTGCTGAACCGGATAAACGCCGGGTTGAGCGCCGCCAGCGCCTTTTCATCGAAGTCCGGGCTGGCGGGCGGCGCGACCTCGCGCACCGTCCCGGCGGCGTCCACGATGGCCCCGACGCCGGTCTCGCGGATGATCCGCTCGCGCTCCGGTGCGGCGAGTTCGTTCGCCAGCGGCACGAGGCACTTGCCCGCACGCACGATGGCCAGCGCCAGGACGACGTGGGCGATGCCGTTCGGACAATCCAGCCCGACCCGCACGGCGGCCGTCGTCGCGATCACCCGCGCGGCGGCGTCCGCGCGCGCGATGAGTTGGCCGTAGGTGATCTCCTCGTCGCCGCAGATCAGCGCGACGGCGCGCCGGTCCGCTTCCGCGAAGATGTCGTCGACGATGTTCATCGGACGAAGGCGTCGCGCGTGCGGAGGACGGCGTCCGCCTCGCAGTGGCCGTCGCGGCTCTGCAACGCGGCGGCGATGCCCGCCGCTTCACCCGTAGCCAGGCAGGTGCCGATCACCCGCAGGGAGGCCTGCGCCTCGTGGCTGCTCGACACGCACCGGCCCGCGATGAACAGGCGGTCGTCGTCCGGCACGCGCAGGGAGCGCAGCGGCACGCCGCACGGACCCTCGCCGACCGGGTAGCGCAGCTTGGGGCCCATCGTGTTCTCGCGCAGTTCCATCGGCCACGCGGAGTACGCGACCGCGTCCGCGAACGTGGCACCCGTTTCCACGTCGGCCGTCTCGATCCGGTAGCGGCCCACGACCCGGCGGCTCTCGCGGACCCCCGCGCGGCTCGGCCACGCGGCGGCGTAGGCGGGCGCGAAGCCCTCGCACTCCGCGCGCAGGAATCCCGTCAGGTGCTCGGCCAGGTCGCGCCCCTCGGTTTCCAGCAGGCTCAGGCACGCCGGGTCCAGGGGGTCGAACGCCTCTCCGCCCGACAGATCGATGGTCACGAACGCCTCGCCGGGCTGCGGGCTCGCGCGGAAGTGCGCGCCCATCAATCCCGGTGGCAAAGTCCCGCCGCGCACCGCGTTGACGATCCGCCGCGCCAGGCGCATGCGTCCATCGTCGTCGAGCAGGGACGGGTCCACGCCACCGAGCGCGAAGATGAACGCGGGCCGTTGCAGGTGCGCGCTGCTCTCGGTCTCGCTGCGTGCCCCGTGCAGGGTTGCCAGGACGCCGTCGCCCGTGGCGTCCACGCTCGTGCGGGCGCGAATCTCCTGCGTCAGTCCCCGGCAGGCCAGGCGCACGCGGTCGTCGTCCACGCCGACGATTTCGGTGTGTAGCCGGACGGCGAGGCCCGGCGTCTCGCGGGCGATCACGTCCGCCGTGCGCGCGAAGGTGGCCGGACGGTGCAGGAGCACGTCCACCCGGCCCATCCGGATGGGCCCGTGCGCGCCCCCCGCCGCCGCCAGGCGGCGGACGAACTCCGGCGCGAACCCCTGGTTGGCGAAGACGGCCGGCTGGTTCTTGTCGTAGGGCAGGCGGTACAGCCCGCAGACCGAGTGGACCAGCGCCGCCGACGCCATGCCGCCGAGCGAACCGTGGCGCTCCACGAGCAGCGTGCGCGCGCCCGTGCGCGCCGCGGCGACCGCCGCCGC
>CALMAQ010000322.1 GCA_937859745.1 uncultured Verrucomicrobiota bacterium
AAGCGGCGTCCATCGGGCGTGCAGCCAAGGGGGCCAGAGGAGAAATCCCCCACGCGCTGACTGCCGTCGGCCGTGAGGATGGTGAACTCGCCGTTCTCCACGGCGCTCTCCAACTGGTAGATCTCCTTGATCGCGGCGTGGACTTCGGGCCGGCGTTCGGGGGGGTAGGCACGATCAACCCAATGGGTGATGGTCGGGATCTGCTCGTGGCGGTAGCCGGTGATCGCCGTCCAGGCGTGGTTGATGCTCAGGACCTCGCCGTCATCCGCGTAGAGCATGATGGGGATGGGGGCGTCCACGATGGCGCGGCGAAAGCGCTCCTCACCCGCCTGGAGCCGCTCATTGGCGCTGGCGAGGTCCGCCGTGGGCGCCGCGGCGCCCGCCCCCACGGCGGCCCGGGCGGGGTGCCGCGCGAATGGCGGTGGATGAGCATCAGGTTGCGCGCGGCGATGCCCGGCGTCACCAAGTAACCCAGGATGATCGGCACCGCCCCGACGTGGACCGCGTAGATGAGCTGGATGATGCCGCCGACCAGGCTCAGGTGCCAGAAGTTCTTCGGGATGACGCTCCTCTTCAATCGCTCGCTGGCGTACCACTGCACGATGAACCGGCTGCTGAACATGAAGTTGCCCGTCAATCCGAAGATCGTCCACAGGTTGATTCCCCCGTGCAGCCGGTTCCACACGTTGTCGAAGAAAGCCGCCAGCAAAAACATGGCGACAGGAATAGGCGGCCTCCTCTGCCTCCGCAAGCAAAACGCCCGAGCCATGCGTTCCGAGGGACGGGTTCCGCGGCAGGCAGCACGGCAAGCTATCGGTTCGGTGCCGCGCCTCACCACGAGATTTGATCCGGCAGACTGCCTCGGAAACCACCGTATTGGAACCAAGTGCGAACGGGCGGACAAAGCGGTTTGCAGCGATGTAGTCATGGCTTGATTTTGAGGGCGACAAACCTTTTTCCAAACGGCAGGCTTCCAACCAGCCAAACGATGAACGAAATACCCGATCCGAACAAAGGTCCCGCTGCCGGTTTCCTTCCCGCTACCAGCCCTACCGGGCAATCCACGGCAGGGTTTGGAGCGACATCCACGACGAATGATGCGCTTGAGGGCGTCGATCTACGCGGCCAACGCATCTTGGTGACTGGCGTCTCCGCCGGCATCGGCGTTGAGACCGCTCGCGCGCTCGCCGCACATGGTGCCAGGGTCATCGGTGCCGCACGTAATTTGGACAAAGCGCGAGCCGCGACCGAGCCAGCCCGCGCTCAGGCCGCGCCGCATGGGGGACTCGATCTTGTGGAACTCGACTTAGCTTCGCTGGCGAGTATCCGCGCTTGCGCGGACGGACTGCTCGCCACGGGCAAACCGTTCGACCTGATCATCGCCAACGCAGGCGTCATGGCCGCCCCACAGGGGACCACGGCCGATGGGTTTGAAACCCAATTCGGGACGAACCACCTTGGGCACTTCGTCCTCATCAACCGCCTCACGAGCCTGCTCAAGCCGGGCGGGCGCGTGGTCAGCCTCTCGTCCGCCGGCCACCGGGCTGCTGACGTTGATCTCGAAGACCCAAATTTTGAGCGGACCCCTTACAATGAACTGACGGCGTACCGCCGGTCCAAGACAGCGAACATTCTTTTTGCGATGGAGTTCGACCGACGCCACCGGCCAGGGGCATCAGGGCAACCGCCGTCCATCCCGGCGCGATCCTGTCCGAGACCCCCAAGAGGCTGATCGAAAGCATGAAGGCCGCCGGGCAAGATTCGGCCGCGGCGGCGTTTAGTTGGAAGACCCTCCCTCAAGGCGCGGCGACCTCGGTGTGGGCAGGGGTTGTAGCGCCTGCGGACGCAGTGGGCGCGCTACTGTGAAGACTGCCATGTCGCTGAGATCATTGATGATCCCAGCCTTCGCGCCGGCGTGCGCGCTTATGCCCTAGACCCACAGCGTGCCAGGGAGCTGTGGGCGAAAAGCGAGGAGATGGTTGGCGAGCACTTCTGACCTTCTTAGACCGCCACTCCGGCACCATTCCGGACAGGCGGCTTTTGTTCGCACACACCGCTTCAAGCCGGATGGCATGGCAGGTGCCAGCACCTTGTCCCAAAAACGAGCGTTTTTGACCCGAGGGAGCAGCCAGGTAAAAAAGAAATCTTTGCAGACGCCGATCTGCCGCAAAACCAGTCTCAAAATCAACGTGCCAAAACCCGGGTGACCGAGAAGAGTCTTAATACGTTGCCCCTGCGTCGAACGATGCCTCGTCCGCGATGGCGGTAGCCTTCGCCTTCCTACCAGCGTCCAAATTCGCCCTTTAGCGCGGCTTGGTTCGCCACTATCGTGCGGGTTTATGACCTCTGCGCTCTGGCAACTGGCCAACCCCCAACTGCGCGAACTCGTCAGCTACGAGCCCGGCAAACCCATCGAAGACCTGGCCCGCGAACTGGGCCTCGCCCCCAAGGACATCATCAAGCTGGCGTCCAACGAGAACCCGCTCGGTCCCTCTCCCAAAGCCGTCGCCGCCATGCGTGACGCGCTCGAGCGCGCCAACTTCTACCCGGACGGCGGCGGCTATTACCTGCGTGAAGCCATCGCCGCGAAGTTTGGCCTCCGGCGCGAGAACGTCATCCTGGGCAGCGGTTCCAACGAGGTCATCGAGTTCCTGGGTCATGCCTTCCTGCGAGTGGGCGATGAGGTTATCACCTCCCACCACGCCTTCGCGGTGTACTACCTGATGGCGCAGCTTTTCGGGGCGAAAACCGTCGCGGTGGCCGAACGCCCCGGCTTCGTGCAGGACCTGGACGCGGCGCTGGCAGCCATCACGCCGCGCACGCGCCTGGTCTACATCACCAGCCCGAACAACCCCACCGGGACGGTCGTGACGGCGGCCGAGATCGAACGGTTCATGGACCGGCTGCCCCCGGGCGTGATCGTGGTGTTCGACGAAGCCTACCATGAGTTCCTGGACGACGCCCCGGACACCCTGCGCTACGTCCGCGAGGGCCGTCTGGCCATCGTGCTGCGGACGTTCTCCAAGATCCAGGGGCTGGCGAACCTGCGGGTGGGCTACGGGCTGGCCAGCGCCGAGATGATCGAGATCCTCCAGAAGACCCGCCAGCCCTTCAACGTCAACGGCCTGGCGATGGTCGGCGCGCTGGCGGGACTGGCCGACGAGGAGCACCAGAAGCGCACCAAGGCCGTCACGGACGAGGGCCGGGCGTTCCTCCAGGAACGGTTCGCGGCACTCAGGCTGGAGTATGTGCCCAGCCACGCCAATTTTGTGCTGGTCAACGTGGGCGACGGCAAGCTAGTCTTCGCCCGGTTGCTGGAGAAGGGTATCATCGTTCGCGCGATGAACAGCTACAAGCTGCCGGAGTGGGTCCGGGTATCCGTTGGCACGATGGAGGAAAATCGGCGGTTCGTGGACGCCCTGGTTGAAGCCATGGAAAACCGATGAACAAAGGGAGCGCGAGGGGAGCGGCCTGACCGACCGCGCCCCCGCTGCCCGCCAGCGCCGCACCCTGTTCCTTTTCACCCTTTCCCCGGGCCCTGACCCATGCACGAACCACCCGCCACCCGTGTCCTTGCCGCCCGGGAAGCCCGCCGCCTGCGCGCCCTGCGGCGCTACCGCATCCTGGACACGGCACCCGAAGTGGCTTTCGACGACCTGACGCGCCTGGCGGCGCGGGATTGCGGCACGCCGCTGGCGTTGCTGGGCCTGGTGGACGCCACCCGGACGTGGTTCAAGAGCGCGGTAGGCACGTCGGTCTGCAGTTGCCCGCGCGAAGCAACCTTCTGCACGCACGCCCTCCACGTGGACGGCGTGTTCGTCGTGCCCGACGCCGACCGTGACCAGCGGTTCGCGGACCGGCCGTCGTTCGTCGAGGGCGAGCCCCCGCCGAGGTTCTACGCCGGAGCACCGCTGCGCACGACGGACGGGCACGCGCTGGGGACGCTCTCCGTGCTCGACCAGCATCCGCGGGCCTGTGGCGAAGAAACGCGCGCGACCTTGCTGGCGCTCGGCCGCCAAGCGATGGCGCAAATGGAGCTGCGCCGCACCCAGGCGGCGCTCCTGCGCGAAAGCCGGGCGCGCGAACGGGCGCAAAGGACGTTGCGGGAAAGCGAGACACGCTTCCACGGGTTCATGAACCACGGTCCGGCCATCGCCTACATCAAGGACGAGGAAGGAAGGTTCCTCTACGTCAACGAACCATTGGCCCGGGCTTTCGAGCGGCCGGTCGAGGATTGGCTCGGGCGGACGGACTTCGACATGATCGACGCGGAAGCGGCCCAGCAGGTCCAGGAACATGACCTGACGGTGTTTAACACGGAGGAGATGGTCGTCACGCAGGAGATCGTCGCCACCCCGAGCGGCGGCAATCGGTTCTGGCTGAGCTACAAATTTCTGCTGCGGGGAGCTGACGGCCAGAAGCGCTTGGGCGGCCTGAGCTTCGACATGTCCGACCGCAAGGCCACCGAGAGCGAGCACGAAAGGCTGATCGCCGAACTGCGCGAGGCCCTGACCCAGGTCAAGACCCTCAGCGGGTTCATCCCGATCTGCGCCTCGTGCAAGAACATCCGCGACGACGCCGGGTACTGGCAGCAGATCGAGCAATACCTGTGCAAGCACTCGGACCTCGAGTTCACGCACGGCATCTGCCCGGCCTGCCTGGAGAAGCTTTATCCCGAGTTCGCCGCCCGCCAGCGCCGGCAGAGTCCCGGGCCAGGTCTCCTGCCCTGACCCGCCGTCCACCCCGGCGCGGTGGCCCCATCCCCGAGGCAATGCACTGGACGGACACCATCGCGGCCGTGGCGACGCCCTTCGGCGAGGGGGCGATTGCGTTGCTGCGCGTTTCCGGTCCGGCCGCCCTGGACATCGCCGACCAGGTTTGCCGGGTCGGACGCAGGGGAAAGCCCTCCGCGCTTGTTCCGAAGCGCCTGGCGCGCGCGAAGCTCCTGACGACTCACCAGGAGGTTTTGGACGAGATTTTGCTGAGCATCCACCGCGCCCCCGCCAGCTACACGGGCGAGGACCTGGTTGAGATCACCTGCCACGGCGGGGTGCTGGTCACGCGCCGGGCGCTGGACACCCTGCTGGCCGCCGGGGCGCGGGCAGCCGGTCCGGGAGAGTTCACCCAGCGAGCGTTCCTCAACGGCAAGATGGACCTGACGCAGGCCGAGGCCGTCATGGACCTGATCACCGCGCAGACCGATCTCGCCTTGCGTGCGGCCGGAGAGCAGTTGGCGGGTCGCCTCGGCGAGCGGGTGGGAGCGTTGCGTGAGGACTTGCTCTCGCTGGTGGCCCACGTCGAGGCCTTCATTGATTTCCCCGACGAGGACATCGATCCCGACACGGGCGCGGCGCTCCTGGCGCGCCTGGCGCAGGTGCAGGCCCGGCTGGATGCGCTGCTGGCAACCGCCGGGCAGGGCCGCATCCTGCGCGAGGGCGTGCGGACCGTGATCTTCGGCGAGCCCAACGTCGGTAAGTCCAGCCTGCTCAACGCCTTGCTCGGACAGGACCGCGCCATCGTCAGCGCGACGCCCGGCACCACCCGCGACACCATCGAAGAGTTCGTCAACGTGCGCGGCTTGCCCCTGCGACTGATCGACACGGCCGGCCTGCGGGACACTGCCGATCCACTCGAAGCCGCCGGGATCGCGCGCACCCGCCACACGCTCGCCAGCGCCGACCTGGCGCTCCACGTCTACGACGCGAGCGCCCCGCCGCCCCCGGAGGTGCCCGGGCCGGCGGCCGCCGTTGGGGCCGCGATGATTGCCGTGCTCAACAAAGCCGACCTGGGCGTGCATCCCGGGTGGACATCCATCGGACCCGACCCGGACTGGGTACACACCTCGTGCGTGCGGGAGGATGGCACGCACGCCTTGGCCGAAAGGATTTACGAGCGCGTGACCCGGGGACAAGCGGCGTGGAGCCCATCGTCCGCCGCCATCAATGCCCGACACCAGGACTGTCTGCGGCGCGCCCGCCAGGCGGTCGCCACGGCGGCGGCAGTCCTGGCGGCAGGCCGGTCCCCCGAGTTTGTGGCGCTGGACTTGCGGCAGGCGCTCGATGCCGTGGGCGAGGTCGTCGGCGGGGTGGACACCGAGGACATCCTGGGGCGCATCTTCTCGACCTTCTGCATCGGCAAATAACCCCGCGCCCTTGAAGCACGCCGCCACCCGTGCAAAGGACGGAGCGTGCTCTCCTCCCTGACCACCGAACTCTACCGCCGGGTGCGTCCGCTGTTGTTCAGCCTGGAAGCCGAGACCGCGCACCATCTGGCGATGGGTGCCCTCGCCACGGCCAGCCGCCTGCGGTTCCCCCTTCCCTGGTTGCGCGCGGCTTCCGGCGCGGACCGGTCCGGCACGGCGCAAGCGCGCACGGTTTTCGGCGTTCACTTCCCGAATCCGGTCGGCCTGGCGGCCGGTTTCGACAAGAACGGGGTCGCGCTGACCGCCTGGGAGGCGTTGGGATTCGGCTTCATTGAGGCAGGCACCCTCACCGCCCGGCCGCAACCGGGCAACCCGCCGCCGCGCATGTTCCGTGTGCCCGAGCGGCGCGCCCTCATCAACCGGCTCGGATTCAACAACGGCGGGGCCGAGGCGGCGGCCGAACGTTTCCGGCGTTTGCGGGCGGCGGGCCGCTGGCCGTCGATCCCCGTGGGCATCAACATCGGCAAGTCCAAGGCCACGCCGCTGGCACAGGCCACGGAGGACTACGTCTTTTCCCTGGGCAAGCTGCACCCTCACGGCGATTACTTCGTGCTCAACGTCAGCTCGCCGAACACCCCCGGTCTCCGCAGCCTGCAAGGGCGCGACGAACTCGACGCCCTGCTCCGCGCCGTCCAGCAGAAGAACCGTACCCTCCCGGCTCCCCGCCCGATGCTGGTCAAGATCGCGCCGGACCTTTCCTTCCCGCAGATCGAAGAAATTCTCGACCTCGCCCGGCAGCATGAGCTGGCCGGGATCGTCGCCACGAACACGACGGTCGATCACACCTCCCTGCCCGCGTCCGTCCCGTACGAGACCGGCGGGCTGAGCGGCGAACCGTTGCGTGCCCGCTCCACCGAGGTGGTCCGTTTCCTGGCGGGCCGCACGCCCCTGCCCATCATCGCGGTCGGCGGGGTGGGCGACGCCGCTTCGGCCCGGGAGAAACTCGACGCCGGAGCGACGCTCGTGCAGCTCTACACCGGCTTCGTGTACGGCGGGCCGACCCTCGTCCCAGAAATCTGCCGGGGCCTGTCCGCCAACAAAACAGGGATGGACGCCGAACGTCCATCCCTGCCGTAAACACGGTGTGTTGCGAGCGGCCTACTTGCGCTTGCCGCCGCGAGCCTTTGTTCCGCCCGTGCGCGTCTTCGCGGCCGGGGCGATGCGGGCGTTACGCTTGCCCGCCTTGGACTGCGCGCGCTTGGCGATGCCCGCCGCGCGGCGGGAACCGGTCGCGGGCGTCTTTGGCGCGCCCCGCTTGTCGGTCGTCCCTGCTTCGGACTTTGCCGGCCTAGCCTAGCCTAGCGGCTTACCGTCCTTATTGGCGGCGGGT
>CALMAQ010000323.1 GCA_937859745.1 uncultured Verrucomicrobiota bacterium
GACCCGGGCGTGAGCGCCTTTAGCGTGGCACGCCGGAAGCAGCGGCACGGCGACGTGCCAGCGGCTTCTTCTGCTCCTGGCTGGGCCACCATGAAGACCGAGCTCATCAACGGGCAAGCCGTATGAAACTCGCACGGAGACGAAAAGGACCCTCTTCCACTACCTGGAGGGCTGTTACAACCGGCGGCGGCTCCACGGCGCACCCGGCCACCACTCTCCCGTGGACTTCGAGCACGGTCCGAACTAGACATCCATCCACCCAGCACTCCGCCTGGGACACGTAAACGGGGCAAGATCAAAGCACCACCTACTGACATGACAACACCACAGGACACGTTCGGCGGACAAATCAGTGGGAACTTCAAGCGCACGGTTGCCGTGCCGGTCAGCAGACCCCGCAGACGTGCCAGTATGGCCGGTTTGCTTCAGGTTGTGGCAGCCAGCGCGATCTTCGCGGGCATCATGGTCTCGTCTGCCACGGCAGTCACGCCGGTGCCGGAGACCTTCGCCGCCGACGCACCCGCCGGTCGGCACGACACCGTGGCGCAGGTGACCATGGATGATGGGGCCAAGCTCTGGGTCAAAGTGCTCGGCGACGAGCCTGGCAAGCCGCTAGTCATCGCCCACCACGGCGCGCCGGGCGTGAGCAGCCACCTGGAGCCCGAAGCGTCGTTCGGCTTCCTGGCCGACCGCTACCGGGTGCTCGTCTTCGACGCGCGCGGCAGCGGCTACAGCGATCTGAAGGAGCCATACAGCCACGAACGCTGGGTGGAGGACGTGGACCAACTGCGCCGCTGGGCCGGGGCGGACCGGTTCGTGCTGGCGGGCGGCTCGTACGGCACTTTCATCACGCTGGAATACGCCCTGCGCCACCCTGAGCACCTCGACGCGATCATCCTGCGGGGACCAAGCGCGGAGGGACCCTCCACACAGGTACACGGGCTGGAAGCCGCGCTCAAAGTGACGACCAAGGACGACGAGCGGCAGCGGCGCATGTGGGCGGGACAGGCGCGCAACGACGAGGACCTCAAGAAAGGATTCGAGGAGTTTGCGGGAGCCTTTGCCCCGCCGCCTAGCGAGGCGCTATCGGCGGCTGAGAAGGCAAGCTCATCACCGCACGTTCCCCATTTTCCGCCGATCTTCCACGCGGCGACGCACGACTGGGCTTTCTCCAAGAACCTTCCGGTCTACGACGTGCGGGCGCGGCTTGTCTCCATCCACGTGCCCACGCTGGTCACTGTCGGGCGGTACGATCAGGTCACGGTGCCCGCAGGGGCCGAGTTGATCGCGCAACGCATCCCGGGCGCGCAGTTGGTCATCTTCGAGCACTCCGGCCACAGCGTACCTGGGGACGAACCCGCCAAGTTCCAGGCGACGGTGAGTGGTTTTCTTGACCCTGTTTACCAGCACAATCAGGTGCATTAATGCTACGGCGGGTATCGTGCGTCATCGTCAGCAAACGAGCTGATAGCTCTTTGCTGACCTGCACCTGTTGCGACAAGCTTGAGACAGCAAATGCCTTGGACCTACTCTGAACCGCGCGGTGCGGGAGAAGCGGAAAGTTCGTCGACCGCCGTGCTATCTGCCGCGGTCAGATGGAAATGGACCTGTAATCCGGACTTGAGATCGGCGAGCGTGGCGGGATTCCCACTCACCGTGATCTTTGCGGCGGGCGTCACCTTGTAGGTCTTGGCGTCGGCGGACATGCTGTTTTTTGGTTGGACGGTGATAGTCATGGCCGTCGTGTCTGTCGTGACGACTTCGATGTATACCACCTTGGGCGGAAGCCTGTGGGGGGTCTGCGGCGCAGCAACACCGGAACTAGCCAGCACGACGAACGGTATGGCCGCTGTCACGAAGCGGGTGAGGGAACAACGGATGGTCGATTGAAGGGGCGAAGTGATCATAGCGAGAGTGGTAGCGAGCACACTGCGCGCCACCCTTGCGTACTGACAGCACCCGGCTACCCAGTCCGGGCGGAGTGCCGTGTCGCCTTGTTCACCACCAATTCAGGTCAACGTTGCAAATTCACATGCTCGATTCGGATTGACCCGCCGGAAGTCAGCACCTATAAATTGGTCAGGTAAACGTTGCTTCCTCCCCCCTCTTATGAACCGCCGAGTCCTGCGATCTGCGCGCGTCTGCTTTGCGCGCATACTCCTCTTGGCTGCCGTCACGCTTCTGTGCGCCAGCCCTGGCCAAGGCCAGTCCGTCGTTCCCCCTCCGCAAACAGGCATCAATCCTTCTTCGAGCGTTGGACAACCCTTGGTGGAGCCAACCCCTGGTCCAGGCGGCAAGTTCGTGGACGCTCCCGAGACGCACCTACCCGCAGAGGCTGCGAACGGGCAGATGATCAACTTCACTTTCGCTGAGTCCAAGATTTATCCTGGCACCCAACGTGAGGTCTCGGTCTACGTGCCCTCGGCCTACACCGGCGACAAACCGGTCTGCCTCTACGTCAAGCTTGACGGCAGCACATGGGCGTCTTGGAACGAGCCTGCCGTGTTTGAAAACCTCATCGCCAGGCACGAGATGCCCGTGACCATCATGGTCGCGCTCACCCACGGCACCATCTGGAAGGACAAAGCCAAGGAGGAGGGACTGCGCTACGACCGCACCTACGAGTGGGACAGTACCAACGATAATCTCGCCCGGTTTCTCGAGAGCGAACTGCTGCCAGCGGTCGAAAAGCAGGTGACCGCCAACGGCAAACCTATTCGCCTCTCCCGTGACCCCAATGATCGTGCGATTGCCGGGTTGAGCTCCGGTGCCATCGCCGCCTTCACCGCCGCTTGGCAACGCCCTGATCTGTTTCGGCGCGTGATCAGCACCATCGGAACCTACGTCACGATGCGTGGGGGTGACCAGTACCCGGGCTTGATCCGCAAGACCGAGCCCAAGCCAATCCGCGTCTTCTTGGAGGATGGTTCCACAGACTGCTGGAACCCTGTCTTTGGCAGCTGGTGGTTGGCCAACCAAGACATGGAAACCGCCCTGACCTACGCCGACTACGACGTGGCGCACGCTTGGGGAACCCACGGGCATGACTTTTCGGTCATGAACGCCATCTTGCCGGACGTACTTCGCTGGGTCTGGAGAGACTGGCCTGCGCCGATCAAGGCAGGCATTTCGGGCAACAGCACCCTCAAAGAGATCCTGCCTGCTGACGAGCCGTGGCAACTGGTGGGCGAGGGGTACAAGGCTGCCAGCGGCCTTGCGGTAAACCCCAGGGGGGAATTGGTCTTCGCTGATGCACCTGATCGAGTTATCTACAAGATCGCCTCGGGCGGCAAGCCTGTCTCCTTTGTCGCGGATGCACCGGCGATCCAAGGGCAAGCATTCGACAAAGACGGCACCTTGTATGCGACGGTGCCCGCGGATAGGAAGATCATCTCCGTTGATCCTGCTGGTGCTAGGCATGATGTAGCCAGCGACATCCGAGGCAGTGGCATTACGGTCACGAACTCCGGGGCCATCTTCGTCTCTGAACCCGGCGAACACAGCGACCAGCCGAGCAACCTGTGGCTGCTTGACCCTGCGGGCAAGAAGACGCTTTTGGATTCGGGTCTTAGCTCTGCTTCTGGCCTTGCCGTGGCACCGGACAAGGGACTGCTTCTGGCGGCCGAAGCAAGTACCCAGTGGATTTACAGCTACGTCCTGCAAGCGGACAACACGCTGCAAGACAAGCAGCGTTACTTTTGGCTGCACATGACCGACATCCCGAACAACAGCGGCGCGAGTGACATGTACTACGACGTGAACGGCAACCTGTACACCGCCACGAACATGGGCATCCAAGTGGCTGACCGCTCTGGACGCGTGCGGGCGATCCTGCCCCTGCCTACACCCTGCGGCCCTGTGCGGAGCATCTGTTTTGGGGGATCCGACTTTCAAACGCTCTATGCGACGGATGGGCACAAAGTTTATGCCCGCAAAATGAGCATCAAAGGTTTCGCTCCATATGCCCCTGTGCAGGCGGTTCAGTTCCGGGGCTGGGGTTAGAGAAGGCCGAACATCCAAGAAAGCTGACACGATCCTATGAAGAAGAGCACCTTACTGCTTCTTGCCTTGTTAGCAGCCGCGGCGATGCTGCTGACGCCCGAATACGCTCATGCTCAGATGAGGACCCTGCGCATCGCGTTCAACGCGCCGGACCTGAGTCAGCCCCAGTATGCTTACACCTTGATGCTCCTTCAAAGGGAAGGTGAAGCGCTGGGCGTGACCATCTTCTCGCAAGACGGCAAAGGCACCGTGACCCAGCAAGTTGGCGATTTGATGAACACGGTCAACATGGGGTTGGATGGAGTCATCCTAGTTCCAAACGACGGCAACGCCCTTGCACCAACCGTCAACGATGTGCTTGCGGCAAACACGCCTATTGTGACCATCGTCAACCGTCTAAACGGAATGAATAAGCCGCTGTGCCAACTCGGCGGTGGCAGCGCTCTATCGGGTTTGAACGCACAGGCCAAGCAGGCCTTGGTAGCCATCGTCAGTTACGTGCGCGACAGCAAGCCGCTTCAAAGCGTGCGGCCCAAATAGCTCCTAGAGCGTTGCTCGGTTGAGTAAGCCATGTTTCTTGGGTAGGCTGGCGGATGG
>CALMAQ010000324.1:0-5724 GCA_937859745.1 uncultured Verrucomicrobiota bacterium
GTCCTCCGCACCCAGCCACAACGCCTTGCCCAGCTTGAGCAGGTTGGCTTCCTCCTCCGCGGTCAAGAGTTGGTCGCTCAGCGCGAAGTCGAGGAATTTCTGGAACTCGGCGAGCGCGTTGGTGCGGCGGTGGGCGTGGAGTTCGGCGTCGATCTGCGGGCGACGCTCGGGGTTGAGCAGCTCCGCGCGAGCCTGCGCGATGTAGCGCGGGGCGAGGTCCATCCCGCCGCGCAGCAGTTGCGCCAGGGGGTTGCTCGGCTGGTTCTTGAGCGGCAGCTTCTTCTGCCACCACACCTGCAACTGGCGGCTGTGCTCCTCGATTTCCTCGTTCGAGGGGTTCGACTCGAAGCTCAGGCCGAGCCGCTCGTAAAAATCCGGCGAGTTGTAGCGGTTCCACCCATCCCATTTGCGGGGATCATCAGGCAGCGGAGAAGGAAACATGGGAAAGCGGAGAGCGGAGAGGGACGGGATGCAGGATGCAGGATGCAGGATGCAGGATGGCAGAGGCCACAGGACGGCGGACAGAATTTTGCAAGGCGTTCATCTTTTCAATCCTGCATCCTGCATCCCGTCCCTCTCCGCCCTTCTACTCGACCTTGATGAGCGAGAGGTTCGCCGTCGCCATCGCCATCTCGTCCTCCGAGAGACCCGTGTTCCGCTTGATGGTGACGCGGTTCTGCTTGCCGAACGCATCCACGATCACCTCCAGCACCTGGTTGGTGTTGTAGCGGTAGGTCAGCTCGACGGGCGAGCCTTTGGGCAGGAACGGTGGCAGGTCCACGGCGCACAGGCCCAGCGGCGTACACTCGGTCGGCACCGTGCTCTCTCCCTCGACCACTCGCACCACCACCTTGGCCATGTTGGCTTGGGCCGTGCCAAAATTGTTCTTAAAGTCCGCTGGCACCGCCGTCATCTTCTTGATCATCGGGAAGACGTAGTCCTCCAGCGTGTCCTCGTTCCATAACACCACCCCCAGTGTGTGGCTGGTAATGTTCGTCACTTGGATCAGGCCGCCATCGCGGGTGGAGAACTGTTCGCGTGTTTCCTTCGGCACGGTCTTCTTGCCCGTCTTGTCGTCGTCGGCCAGGATCGCCAGGATGCCCTGGATCGCCGCGCCTACGGCCACGGCCTCGTCTGGGCTGACATGGTCGGCCAGCGGCACGCCGCTGATCTCCTGGACCATCTCGCGGATCATGGGCATGCGCGTCATGCCGCCGACGAGCAGGATCTTGTCGATGTCCGACCAGTTCATGTGCGCCTCCTGCATGACGATCTCGCAGATCGTCTTGGTCTTTTCGACCAGGTGGGCGCAGATTTTCTCGAAGTCGTCGCGGGTCAGTTCGATTTTGATGCTCTTGCCGTTGTGCGAGTGGACAAGCGTCGTGCGCGGGCGGCTGGAAAGCTGGATCTTCGCGGCCAGCGCGCGGCTCTGGAGTTCCTGGTAGCTCTGGAGGTCCAGCAGCGGGTTTTCGCCGTGCAGCCGGTCGAACTCCTCAGCCACGAGGTTGACGATGATGTCGTCCCAGTCCTTGCCGCCCAGGCGGTGGTCGCCGTTGGTGGCCAGCATCTTGATGTGCTGGTCCTCGATGCGCATGATCGTCACGTCGAACGTGCCGCCGCCCAGGTCGAAGACGAACACGGTCTGGTTGGTGTCGAGCTTGTCCAGCCCGTAAGCCAGCGCGGCGGCCGTGGGCTCGTTGATGATCGAAAGGACGTTGAAGCCGGCGAGTTGCCCGGCGTGGATCGTCGCCGTGCGCTCGCTGTCGTTGAAGTACGCGGGCACCGTGATGACGGCGTCGCTGACCTCCTGGCCCAGGTACTTCTCGGCGTCGTTCTTGAGTTTTTTTAGGATCAGCGCGCTCAACTCCTCGGCAGAGAACACCTTGTCGGTGAACTCCCGGTGGAACTCGTCCTTGCTCTTGCCCATCTCGCGCTTGACGAAATCGACGATCTTCTCGGGCTCGGCCACGGAGTTCTGCTTGGCGTAGGTGCCCACCACGGCGTTCGCGCCGTCGAAGAGGATGACCGAGGGTGTGATGCGCTCGCTCTCGGAATTGGGGATGATCTGCGGCTTACCGTAGGCGTCGATGTGCGCGATGGCCGAGAACGTCGTGCCAAGGTCGATGCCGACCGCTTTGCGGGTGTTGGTCATAGGGTTCCTTGAGGATGGCTGGAAGGAAATTCGGAGGCAGATCAGCGGACGGAAGAAGCGGGCGGTGCGTCCGCGTCGGCGGAGGAAAGGAGCTGGGCATCCGGCGCGGAACCGGCGTTGGGGATGATTGCGGTGACGCGCGCCGGGGCGGCGTGCGTGCTGGCCGACGGCGTCCACCGGCGGACGACCACATCCTCGGCCCGGATGTGCCGGTCCCGCCATTGGAAACCCGGCTTGACCGAGCGGTGGATCAGCCCGTCCTCGGCGGGAAGCGCGGCGGCTTCAACGGACACGACGCGGTGCGCCTTCTTGTCCAGGGGCGCGCCGGGGCGGGTCTGGGAGATGGTGACATCCATCCGCAGGAACACCTCGATCATGTGGTGAACCTGGTTTTCGACGTTCCCGGCGGTGGTCTTGAGGTAGGCGGCCTCGTCGCTGTCGGCCGGGGTGGCCTCCAGGCGGCGCAGCAGGCTGGCGTGGACTTCCGAAAGGTCGTCGAAGAGGGACACCAGGTCGCGGACGAAGGGTTTTTGCAGGGCGTCGAAGAGGAAGTTGTCCTTGTAGCCCTTGAGTTCGGTGTGCAGGGCGTCGAACAGCTTCGAGTTGGCGCTCTCGACGCTGCCGAGACGCAACATCTGCTCGCGCAAGCTCTCCAGCGTGGTGCCGACCTCGCCCTGTCCCTTCATGTTCTTGCCCAGGGCGGTGAGCAGGCGGCTCTGCTCCTCGGTCTTGACGCGCAGGTCCTCCAGTTCCTTGGCCAGGGGACGGATCATCTGACCGATTTCTAGCAGAATTTCGTTGCGGTCGCCGCGCGGGCCGCCCGGCCCGGCGGAAGCCTTGGCCGCCGCCTGGCTGGCGAGGAGCTGCATGGCCCCGGCAAAGTCGTCGAGGCCTTCGATGTCACGGTCGTCCGGCATGGTGACGTCCCTGAGTAGCGAATTTCACGCCACGGATGCCGTTTTCTCTGATGGGAGGAAAAATTTGTCTGCCGGGTCCGGGCAAGAGACAAGAGAATTCCCCGGACCAATTCCTCCTGCGTCCGTCAACTTGCCCTGGCCCGGGAGTGCTCATTCCCCTTCTCCGGGGAATAAAACTTGGCGATGGCCGCCGCGAATTGGTCCAGGTCCGCCCCGGGCGACTGCACGTCAACGAGGACGCCTGCGTCCTTGAGCGCCTTCGACGTGATCGGCCCCAAGCTGGCCACGCGCGTCCCCTTGGCCAGCGGCACCTTGAGCGCCAGGAAGTTTTCCACCGCCGAGCCGCTGGCGAACGTGACCATGTCCGCGCCTTCCTCCTTGAAGCGCGCCAGCGCGCTGGCCCGTCCCGCGTCCCCCTCACCCGTCTCGGGCACAGTGCGGTAGGCAATGGCCTCGTCCACGATGGCCCCGAGCTTGCTCAGGTCGCGGGCCAGCACCTCGCGCGTCGTCTCCGCGCGGACCACGAGGATATTCACGTTCTCCAAGCTGCCTTCCTTCTGCAATTCCTCCACCAGGCTTTCGGCCACGGCCTTCTCGGGCTGGGCATCGACCGCGAGATGGAAATCCCGGATGCGCGCCGCCGTCGCCGGACCGACCGCCGCGATCCTCACCCCGCCGATGGAGCGTGCGTCCTTGTACAGGCGGTAGAACAGGCCGAAGAAGGCGTCCACCCCATTGGGACTCGTGAAGACCACCCACTCGTAGGTGTGGGCGTCGCGGACCAACTCTGCGAACTCCCGCAGGTTCGCGGGCTCCTCGATGCGGATCGTCGGGATTTCGATGACCTCCGCTCCCAGCGCGCGCAGGCGGCTGCTCAGGCCCCCGGCCTGCTGGCGCGTGCGGGTGACGACGATCCGCCGGCCGAACAGGGGTCGCCGCTCGAACCAGCTCAATTCGTCGCGCAGGTTGACGACCTCGCCGAACACCGCCACGGCCGGGGCCTCGAACTTCGCGGCGGCGGCTTTGGCGGCGATGTCGCCGAGCGTGCCGACGAGCGTCTGCTGGCGCGGCGTCGTGGCCCAGCGTACGAGCGCCGCGGGCAGCGCGGGGTCCGCCCCGGCGTCGAGCAGTTGGCGGCTGATAGGTTCGAGCCGTTCCACGCCCATGAGCATCACCTTGGTGCCGGGAGCCTGGGCAAGCTGCGCGAAGTCCACGGCGCTGCCGCCCTTCTCGGGGTCCTCGTGGCCGGTGAAGATCGTCAGTTGCGAGACGTGGCCGCGTTGGGTCACGGGGATGCCCGCGTAGGCGGGTCCCGCCACGGTGCTCGACACGCCGGGCACCACCTCAAAGCGAGCCCCGGCCCGCGCCAGCGCCAGCGCCTCTTCGCCCCCACGCCCGAACACGAACGGATCGCCCCCCTTCAGGCGCACGACGCGCTTGCCCGCCCGCACCTTCTCCAGCAACAGCGCGTTGATCTCCTCCTGGCGCAGGGTGTGCGCCCCGGCCTTCTTGCCCGCGTAGATGATCTCCGCGTCCTTGGGTGCCCAAGCGAGCATCTCCGGGTTGCACAGGTAGTCGTACACGACGACCTCGGCCGCCTCGATGACTTCTTTGGCGCGCAGCGTGACCAGGCCCAAGTCGCCCGGGCCCGCCCCGACGAGATGGCACAACCCGGCGGCACCGGAGGAAGGTTTGTCTTTCTTGCTCATGGAGATGAGACTGCACTATCGTCCAGCGCGCGCCCCGGGACAACCAAGCGATCTCAAGTCATCTTGCTTCCACCGTGAATTACACCGTTGTTTTCGACGTATTAGAGAGCGGCTATCGCATGTGGTGGGTGCCGGTCATTGGCTTGATCTCCACTGTGGCCACACTCCTGATGGGAATCTATTGGGACACACTTCCACCTCATCGATCCGCCTCTGTGTTCATGCGGTTTGCTCCATTTGCCTTTGTCCTTTTTTGGACCGCAGCCGTCTTTCTTACTACCTCAAAGGACTACCAGAATTTAGCAGATTGTCTCCGAAACGACCGCTGCCAAGTAGTTGAAGGACAGATCACGGACTTCGTCCCCATGCCCGTCAATGGACACAAAGACGAGTCTTTCATCGTTGACGGCCAACGGTTCACTTACTCTGATTTTGTCGGCACCGCTGGCTTTAACCATACTCGCTCGCAAGGCGGGCCAATTCACAATGGCATCCACGTCCGCATCCACCACGTTGGCAACGAAATCGCCCGGTGGGAGATCGCCCGCGACCCGTAAGGGGTGCGGCAAGCCTGCAACTTGCCGCTTGCGCGCCGGAGGCGAAAGCTCCCTATTGGGCCCGTGTTATTTGCCCGCCGTTTCGCCGTCCGCGCCGCCCTCGCCGCGGTCGTCGTCGCGCTGGCGGGCGCGGGCGGGTGCCGCCCGGCGCGGCCCCCCGGCGCGCGCGGCCACCCCGCCCCCGGGGTCGCGGCGCACCGCCCAGGCGGCCAGCCCGTATTCGACCAGCTCCTGCACGGTGCTGGGATTGAACACCGGCATCCCGAAATGGATCAAAGCGAGATCGCTCTGATGCGCGAGCGTCGAGGAGCGCGCGCCATGGTCGTCGCCGCAGAGCGCGATGGCGCCGCCCAGCGCCGGCGTTCCGGCGTAGCTCGCGTGCTTAAACA
>CALMAQ010000324.1:5757-6062 GCA_937859745.1 uncultured Verrucomicrobiota bacterium
CGGGTCCCTTGCCGTACCACAGGCCGAACACCCCATCCGTCTTGGCGCCCGGCAACAGGCCCACCTGCTGCGACCCCCAGACGGCGGTGGCCGCCAGGTCCTCGTTGATGCCGGGCTGGAAGACGATGTCGTGCTTGTCGAGGTGCTTCTTCGCGGCCCAGAGCGCGATGTCGTAGCCGCCCAGCGGCGACCCGCGATAGCCGCTGATGAACCCGGCCGTGTTATTCCCGGCCGCCCGGTCGCGGCGGCGATGCAGCAGAGGAAGACGCACCAGCGCCTGGATGCCGGTCACGAACACCCGGCCG
>CALMAQ010000325.1 GCA_937859745.1 uncultured Verrucomicrobiota bacterium
TCTCGGCGGCCGGCTGGTCCGGCGTCTGGCCGCCGCACGGGCTGGGCACCGCGCGCCGGGAGCGGCCAGGGCCGCCGAGCGATTGGACGAACCGATGATTGCTCTGTGACGGGGCATGGAATTACCACGGTAGCACCGGCGCGCCGTGGTGGCGGGAACGGGGAGGTTGCAGTAATGGGCCGCCTGGATTTCCCGGACCCCGGAGCGGATAGCCGCGCGATTTCCAAGACAGTGCGGCAGATCGTCGTTGCTATTTCATCACACGCGACTATACTTCCGCCTGTGGTGGCGCTCGCGCGTGCCACAACATGTTGGGGCGCAACCGTGCATACGCTCGAAGCCAGCCTCCGTTTTCCTGATCTGTGGCAGCAACAGGCCGTCAACGCCCTGCGCGCGGGGCGCGACTTGGTCGTCCACGCGCCCACCGGGGCGGGCAAGACCTACGTGTTCGAGCTGCTGTATTCCTCCCTGCGCGGGCAGGCCGTGTTCACCGTGCCCACCCGCGCGCTGGCCAACGACAAGTACGCCGAATGGCGCGCCGCCGGCTGGGACGTGGGCATCTGCACGGGCGACATCAACGAGCGGCCCGACGCGCGGGTGATCGTCGCCACCCTGGAAACCCAGCGCAGCAAGCTGCTCCGCCGCCGCGGGCCCAGGCTGCTCGTCATCGACGAGTACCAGATGCTCGGCGACACCAACCGGGGCGCGAACTACGAACTTTCCCTGGCGCTCGCGCCGCCGGACACGCAGCTGCTGCTCCTGAGCGGCAGCGTGGGCAACCCGGGCGACGTGGCCGCGTGGCTGCGGCGGCTGGGCCGCGACGTGGAACTCATCACCCACGCCGAGCGGCCCGTCCCCCTGGAGGAAGCCCTGCTGGACACCCTGCCCGTGCGCCTGGACGCCCGCGCCTTCGGCGGCTACTGGCCGCGCCTGGTCGCCAAGGCCCTCCTGGCCGACCTGGGGCCGATCCTCATCTTCACCCCGCGCCGCGCCGCCAGCGAGGACCTGGCGCGCGAACTCGCCGCCACCCTGCCCGTGGACGATCCGCTCGTGCTCTCGCCCGAGCAGGCGGCGCTCGCCGGGGACAAGCTCGCGCGGATGCTCCGCCGCCGCGTGGCCTACCATCACAGCGGCCTGTCCTACGGCGCGCGGGCGGGGCTCATCGAGCCCCTGGCCAAGACGGGCCAGCTCCGCGCCGTGGTCGCCACGACGGGCCTCGCGGCGGGCGTCAATTTCTCCATGCGCTCGGTGCTCGTGACGGACACGCGCTACAGCGTGCGCCACTTCGAGCGCCACCTTTTGCCCGAGGAACTCCTCCAGATGTTCGGCCGCGCGGGACGGCGCGGGATGGACGACAGCGGCTTCGTGCTCGTCGCCCCGGGCCGCCCGCGCCTGGAGGACGCCCGGCCGCGCTCGCTCAAGCGCGCGACGCAGATCGACTGGCCGACGCTCGTCGGCGTGATGGAAGCCGCCCGCGAGCGCGGCGAGCCGCCCCTGGCCGCCGCCGCCGACCTGTGCGCGCGGCTGTTCAGCTTGCAGGACGTGCCGCTGGGCGTCGAGCGCAGCGTGGCCGATGGGCCGCGCCCGTGCGGGCTGTTCGTGGACGCCGAGAGGAGCCGCCTGGCGCGTCCGCAGAGCGTGGAAATGCTTAACTCGCGCGGTGAGTGGGAGCCGCAGGCACCCGAACTGCTCGGGCGGCTGGACACCGTCTGGGTACAGGTGGAAGCCACCGCGCCGAAGCCGGAGGCCGACGCGCCCGCCGCGACGTGGCGGCTGGCCGTGCAGGACCCGGGCTTCATGCGCGGGGTCGGCGAGGGCAACCTGTGCAAGCTCCATCCGCCCGGCGCGCCGTGGACCTACGGGCGCGAGATCCCGCTCGCCGTCGTGCTGGAGGGCGGGCGCGAGGTGCGCTTCGTCAAAGGGATGCGCGCGACGCTCGAAGCCCTGGGCGAGGAGTGGCGCGGGCGCAACTTCCCGGCGGGCGGGCGGCTGGGTCGGGGCGTGTTCGAGGAGCGCGTGCTGCCCTTGGTCCCGGCCTTGAGCGGCGGCGGAACGCTGTTCCGGCTGGTCGAGCGCGGCGGGGTGCTGGTGGCGCAGGTGGAGTACGGCGGCAAGATCGTCCCCGCGCGCCTGGACGCGGCGGGCCGCGCGCTGCACGGGCCGCCCGAGCGCCGGAACTATCCCGCCTGCTGCCAGGGCTGCCCGCAGTTGCCCGTGTGCGAAGCCGGGAGCAAGGACATGACGCCCGCGCTGGCGTGGCGCAAGCTGGGGCTCATCCATCCCGACGGCACGCCGACCCGGCGCGGGGTGATCTTCAGCTTCTTCCACCACGGCGAGGGGCTGGCGGTCGCGGCGGCGCTGGAGCAGGGCGGCGAGTATTACCCCATCGAGGACATCGTCTACGACCTCGCCAACCTGCGCGCGGGCTACCGCTTCGCCGCCGAGGGCGAGAACCCGCACGGCGGCCGGTTGGGCAACCTGTGCGCGCGGGTGTATGCCCGGGCGGACTACCCGGGCTACCTGGAAATGGGCGTCCCGCCCGACTACGGCGACGGTGCGGCGGAGGTGGTCAACGAACTGGAACTGCACCCCGCCAACCGCCAGCGGCTGCTCAACGAATCCCTGCGCGCGGGCGACCTGGAGCGCGCGCTGACCGAGTGGCGCAGCCTGCTGCTGCATGTCGCCAGCGCGCCGGATTATCCTTGGGACCGCTGGCGCGAGTTGCAGGCCGCCGCGCGCCAGCACGTCGAGCGCGCCGTGGCCGTCAGCGCGATGCCCGTGTTCCCGCCCCTGTCGGCGGCGCAACAGCGGCGGTATCATCACCGGATGTTTCTGAAGTAGAGCCCGTCAGGGCCATCGTAACTAAGGTAGGGCTGGGCCTCCGGCCCGGTCGAAGCCACGCTCAGCGTTCGCGCCAACGCCAGTACGGCCATTGCGCGGGTTCGTGCGCTAGGCGCGCGTCTTGCCGTCAACCAATTAGCCAACCACTCGCACTACCCGTTGAACTTCGGGTTGTTGGCCGTCGTGCGATAGTTCTCTGTCCAAGCCTTGGCGCGCGACCAGAAAACCATGGCCACGCTCCCGATCAGATCGTCGAGGATTTCCAAGCTGACGATCCGGCAAAAGACCAGGTAGGCGATGGTTTCTAGCCGGATGTTCAGTTCAAAGAGCGCCTATTCGACGGGCTCTCCCCGTCCGGCGACCTGTACCAGCGTGGCGTCTTGAGGCAGCGTGGAGATGAGACCGAGCGCGTGCATCCAGTTCTCGTTTTCCGTGGTCTGGATCACCACAATCGCCGCTTGATCCTGCCGGGTGCGGTTGGCGGTTCAGACCTGCGAAGCCGTGAAGATCAGCGCCCCGACGATGCAGAGCGTGGAGACCAAATTCAGCATGGATGGCAGGTCGGGATGCATGATCGTCTAACGTCCCAAGCTCAGCGGCGGCGTAGCCGTCTGCTGGGGCGGTTGGTTAGGCTCCGGCGTGACCACGGTGTGCGTCCCCGTCGATAGATTCGAGCCACAATGACCAAGATGCAGGATCTCCCGGTGATCCATCGGCCCACACGCCTGCGGATAAATCACCCAAAATACCACCAACAGGGTACTCGCCATTCACGTGGAAGTAATACTCCAGGACTCGAAGCATGGCTCGATATGCTTCGGCAGTCGTGAGTGGCTGTTCTGCCCGCGGTAAGAGATCGAAGGAATCGGGAGACATAAAGCGGGCAAGAAAGGAGCCTAACTCTACTTATGCGACATAATGTTGTATAACACTTTATGCAAGTTGTTCACAGATAAAGTATTAAAGAAAAATCACCTCTTTATAAAAGGAACCCGGTTGTGGCAAACGCAGATTTCAAGTCGGTAGACCTTTCACGGCGGTGGATCTCTGGACCGGAGGCTCGCACGGAACGTGGAGGGAAAGACGAAGGCATTGAATGATCGAGGCTTGGAAAGCCATCCGGCGATCTGTAGTTTCTGGTTCCGCCTTCCGCCCTCCGCCTTTATGCTCACCGTCATCGACCATCCGCTCGTGCAGGTAAAACTCGGGCTCCTGCGCGATGAAAAAACCCCCTTCCCAGCCTTCCGACGCATCCTGCGCGAGACGGCGGCGCTGATGTTCTACGCCGTCACGCAGGACCTGCCCACCGTCGCCGCCACCGTCCAGACGCCCCTCGCCCCGTGCCCCGCCCGGCGGCTGGAGCGGACCGTCGTGCTCGCGCCCATCCTGCGCGCGGGTCTGGGGCTCATGGAAGGGCTCTTTGAACTCGTGCCCGACGCGCAGGTGGCCCACCTGGGCATCTACCGCGACGAACACACGCTCCAGCCCGTCAGCTACTACGCCCGCGTGCCCGCGGGCGTCGCGGAGGCGGAGGTCATCCTCCTGGACCCGATGCTCGCCACGGGCCACAGCGCGGCGGCGGCCACGGATGCGCTCAAACGCGCCGGGGCGCAACGGGTGCGCTTCCTGTGCCTGGTGAGCTGTCCGGCGGGCGTGGAACACTTCCAAAAGACGCACCCGGACGTGCCGGTGTTCACCGCCGCCGTGGACGAACGGCTCAACGAGCGCGGCTACATCGTCCCCGGCCTGGGCGACGCGGGCGACCGTTTCTTCGGCACGTGAGGGCGGAATCCCCTACTCCCAAGGGAGTATGGACGTTTGGGCTCGGCTGCCGCATGGTCGTGGGCATCGGCCGCAGGGCACGGTTGAGCGTTTCCGCTCCGTTCCTGTCCGCTCCTCCGCCCGGACGCACACACCGGCGGAGGGGCGGCGGAAGGGGCGGGAACGTTCAACGGTGCTCTGAAGGCGGAAGGCGTCATCCGTCATTCCTCCGCCTTTATTTTCTCCGCCCGAGCCGCTTGATCCGCTTGAACCAATAACGCAGCATCAACGCGACGAAACGCCCGGCGTCGCGCAATGGATTGATGCTGCTCGTCTCCTCGCCGTACACCGTGCTGATGGGCACCGCGCTGATGCGCTCCCCGCGCCACGACGTGAGGATGAGCATCTCCGTCTCGTACTGGAAATGGGTCGTGCGCTCGCCGCTCAAACGCGGGATCAAATCCCGGTGGATCATGCGGAAGCCGCACTGCGTGTCGTTGACCCGCTGGCCGCAGAGCAACGAGATCTGCGAGGACATGAGCTGGTTCGCCCAGCGGCGGTTCCAGGGCATGTCGGCCGTGTCGTGCATCCGGTTGCCCAGGAGCATCTTGGTGCGCTCGCGCCCGGCGGCCTCCAGGAAACGTGGGATTTCCTCGGGGCGGTGCTGGCCGTCGGCGTCGAGGATCAACACGTAGTCGAACCCGCGCTGGCAGAGCTTCTTGAAACCCGTCTGGATCGCCGCGCCCTTGCCCTGGTTGACCGGGTGCGTGATGACCTCTGCGCCCGCCGCGCGCGCCAACTCGCCCGTGCGGTCGCCCGAGCCGTCGTCCACGACGAGCACGTCGCCCAGTTGCAGGCGCGTGCGCCGGACCACGTCGGCGATGAAGGGCTCTTCCCGGTAGGCGGGGATGAGCGCCGCGACGCG
>CALMAQ010000326.1:0-17080 GCA_937859745.1 uncultured Verrucomicrobiota bacterium
TGCCGATCCATCGCCGAAAAATCCTTTGCTGTCACTTGTCTAACAACCACCACCCCGGGAGCGGTTTCTACGGTGGGTTCGCCAACTCGGCACCGCTGCCCGCGCACTGCACGGTCAACGTCGGCGCGGCTTACGCTACGGCGCTGGCAGGCCGGATATCCGTGACCCTGCGCCTCGACGTGGTCAACCTGTTCGACCAGAGCTACCTGCTGCACGACGCGGGCGTCGGTGCAACCGTCAACCAGTACGGCGAGCGGCGCGGCTTTTTCGGCGGTGCCCGGTGTGACTTCTGAGGTGCGTCCCTGCCAAACGCAGCGGCTCCGGGGCGGGCGAAAATAGGAACGACGATGGCCACCGCCGCCGCAGGCTCAAACCGCAGCCACACGGCGGCGCAAGGCGACGCTCAGCGCACCGAGACCCATCAAGAAAGCCGTGACCGTGGCCGGTTCTGGCACGGGTGCCAGGGTAAAGGTAAGGTTGTCGAGCGCGACGAAATCCTTGGCGGTGCCCGGCACCACCACGATGGTCGTCACGCCGGTGGGCAGACCTACGGCAGTGGCGGTCCCGTTCTTCGTGTTGGGAGCCAGTGCGATGGAAACCGCGACGCCGCTCACTGGCTGGACGGCGAAGATCGCGGCCGAACCTTGGAAACCACTTTTCACATCACCGAAGTCGAGGCTCAGGGCAGTCACGGGCGCGTTGAAGGTCATTGTGAACACTGGGTCGCCGTTCTCGATAAGAAAGCCGCTGTCACTGCGTAGCACCAGGCCGCTAAGCGGGGCACCTTCGCCGAGCGTGGAGTCAAAGGTAGAAATCGTCAGATCGGTGTTGGTGGCGAAACCTTGATCGGTGCCGGGCGGATTCACGACCCCCGTGTACGACCCGCCGCCGGGCGAAAACGTGACGCCGCGGCTCGCGTATTGCGTGCTCAGCGTGGTGCCGGCGGCCACCGCACCGTCGTCGAACGAGATGACCGTGGCATGCGCTTGGGCGGCCCATCCGAGGACCCCCGCAGCCACGGCGGCGGCGAGGTGAGAACGGGCGGAGGATAGCGGGAAGTGTGTTTGCATGGGAGAGGAGTCGTTGGAGTGATGGATGCTGTCTGCGCGGTGAGCTTTTGGGGCGCGCCGGGCGTTCGTCAGGAACTTCTTGGAGACGACTTGGCGACAAGAGGATGCTGTTGCCCGGTCCTGGGCCTGGCAAGAGGTTGCCATGTGACATTTTCGTCATTGCCGTACGGCCGACGCCGTCACGAAAACGTCACTCCAAATTGGTTCCGTCGGCGGGCACGCCGGGCGCAAGATGGTGGCATGACATCTCGCCTCGCCGTCTCGCATCTCGCACGGACCCTCTTCGCCTCCTTGTTCCTGTGCTGGGTCTCCTTGGCGGCGGCCCAGCAGCCGGTCGTCAGCTACACCTTCAACGGCGCGACGGGCACACCGAACCAGACGGCGGCCGGGGTAAGCGCCAGTCAATTTGTGCGCGACAATTCTGCTGACACCTTTTACGACAGCACTGCTGGGAATCCCGCACCGGACGCCAACAGCTCCGGCTGGACGACAGCCGCCGCGCTCGATCCGGCATTGTACTATACCTTTAGCGTCACCGCGAACACCGGCGGCGCGAGCTGGAACACGCTCACGCTCGACCTGGCGAACTTCGACGCGGCGGCCATCAACGACGGTCCGGCGGCCTTTACCGTGCGCTCCAGCCTGGACGGGTTCACCGCGACCCTGCTCAGCGGCAGCGTCGGCGCCACGTTCGCCCACTACACCGTGCCTCTGGGTGCGGCCACGAGCGTCCCGGTCGAATACCGCATTTACGGCTTTCGCGCGGGTTCGGCGGACGGGTTGCTCCAGGTGGACAACGTCACCCTGATCTTAGCCGTGCCTGAACCCTCGGCGACCGCTGCGCTGTTCGCCGCCGGGACGTTGGCGGGATGGTATGCCCTCCAACGGCGTGCGCGGCCGGTCGTGTCTCCTGCGGCCTAACAACGAGTTTCCATCCTCCCTGCCATCTTTATCCCTGCCTCGCCATGCACCTCGACAACGACCCCGCTCCTTCCCCCGACATTACTCAACCCGACGAGGTCATCCGTTCCGTCGGCGGCCAATCCAGCCGGCGCGAATTCTTGCGTCTGATTGGACTGGGCTTTCTTGCCAGTTACACGGTGCTGAGCGCCGAGGAAGCCCATGCCGCCGCCAACCGCGGCAAGGATATCTTCCGCGCCGACGCCGTGGACGACGCTGGCAGTACCTTTCCGCAGTCTGTCTCGTCGGGCGATCCGACCACGTCGGGAGTCATTCTCTGGACGCGCCTCGCGCCCGGCGTGGTGACTGGCAGCGACGTGCTGGTAGCGGAAGTCGCGCTCGACGTGGATTTCACCGAAATCCAACTGCGCGTGCAGGTGCCTGCCGGACAGATCACCGCCACCCTGGATTACACCCTGCGGGTGGATCTCAACCGCCACCTCCAGCCGAACACAATCTACTATTACCGCTTCATCTACCGCAACGTCAGCAGCCGTACGGGTCGCGCGCGAACGCTGCCGCTGGCGGCGGACAGCACCGTCAACAGCCTGAAGTTCGCCGTGGTCAACTGCAACGACTATACGAACGGCTACTATGGCGCGTATGGCTTCATCGCCGCCGACACCTCCATCGACTTCGTTTTGCACGTCGGCGACTTCATCTACGAGACCACTGGCGGCACCGGTTTCCAGAGCGGTCCCTTCCCGGACCGTAACATCATCCTACCCACCGACCCCGCCAGCACGGCGGCGCTTGGTCTGGCGGACTACCGTTTCCTCTATCAAACCTACCGGAGCGATCCTAACTTGCGCGCGGCGCTGGAGAATTTCACTTGGATGGTCATCTGGGACGACCACGAGATGGCCAACGATCAGTACCACGATTACACCGACACAGAATATCCGAACGGCTCTCAAGGAGCCCCCGATCATCCCTACACGACCAGCCCGCAGAACTACGATGGTGGCACCTATACCTCCGCTCAACTACTCCATCAGCTAAAGCTCGATAGCCAGCAGGCGTGGTTCGAGTACAGCGCGGTGCGCGTGCGCTTCAACGAGTCGTCGTCGGACATCTTCGGGCGGCTGCAAATCTACCGCAACTTTCAGTTCGGCACGCTGGTGGAGTTCTTCCTGACCGACGAGCGCACCTACCGTTCCTCGCATCCCTCGGGCGAAACCCTGCCGGGCGTGCCGGAAGGCTTTGGCGCTCGCTACCTGGCTCCGCCCAGCCTCGGGCAGACTGACCCATCGCGCGTGATGCTCGGCGACACGCAGCGCCAAGCGTTTGTGGGCAGTGTCACCGGTTCGGGTGCCTTGTGGAAGGCGTGGGCGAACGAAGTCTTGTTGGCACCCTTGCAGGTCCAGGTGACCAGCGCGTTGCTGAGCATCCTGCCCCCGGCACTGTCGCAACTGCTCGCCGCCACGATCCCCATCGGGGGCTTCGCCACCGTGGACAACGATTCCTGGGACGGCTACCAGTACGAGCGCGGCGTGATCACGGCGGCGTTGCGGCACGCGGGGGTGCAGAACCTCGTCGTGCTCACTGGTGACCTGCACACCTACGTGGCTAGCTACGTCAAGGTGAACTATAACGACCCGGATAACACCAACCCTGCTAACGTGGTCGGCGTCGAGTACATGACCCCGGCGATAACATCTTCGAACTTGCAGTCCCAACTCGGCTTGAACGATCAGGCTGAAGCAGGACTGGAGGCTAGCTCGGTGGCACTCAACAAGCACTTGGTTTACCTCAACAGCCATCAGTATGGCTATGCCACCGTGCAGTTCACACGGGCCTACTGCGAGTACACGATGTACGTGGTGGACAAATCAACGCCGACGCCTGCACCGGCCGTTGTCGTCAAGAAGTTTCGCACCCCAGTGGGTCAGCCTTTGATCCAAGACATGACGGGAACCGCGAACTCAAAGCATCTCGCCCCGGTGGCAACGAATTAACCTGAAGCGAGGAGATGACGACCGGAGAAATCAGCGCGAAATCGCCTCAATAGGCGACCTTGAACGTCGGGTTGTCCTCTGGGCGCATCCTTCGTCGGTCGTCAAGGCGGGTGGTGGTGATAGAGGCAAACGTCCGAAAAGGCTCGACCTTTTCCTGGTAGTTGGAGAAGTGAAAAGGGTCGGAGAGGCAGCCGAGCAGTTCGTGGAGGGCGATCCACTGGTATTTTCTGCTGGCCCGGATCACGGTCCCGCTCGGCGTGCGGGATACTAGCGAGACGTTCGTGCAAGTCATGGGCGTTCCAAGAATGGGCGGAGTCCGGCTCGAAATAAAGCAGGGAATCAAATTCGTGGCTGACGTTGCCGGAATCGACGGATTTCTGGAAGAGTTCGAGCGTTCACCGGGTAACGCTTTTGACCGTGCGACAGGGAAGGCTGTCGAGGAATGCTTCCAGCAAATCGTACGGAGGAGGTTGGCTGCTCATCCGGGCCTGGTAAGCGGCGAGCTTTGGTCTTTGAACTTCTGGTCGCAGCGCCCCTCTGGGTTGCAGGATGAAGGTGCGTTCACAATCCAGGCGCTTGGCTCGTTGCGCCCCGTTGATGGCGTGGCCGTTTTTGCGGATGCGCTCGCTGCCGCCACGCGCACAAACCTGGACGATAGCCGTCGAAAGCATCCCAGAGCATTGCCTTCGATCCGCCTAATCCGCAACCAAGAGGTCAACACTACCCGTGCGCGGACTTGGGTGAGCAGTCCTGTGCTACCACCTTGACTTGGCGTCGCAGACATAGCAATACGGCGTGCGTCTCGGACGACGCACGCCGTGGGCTTTCAGTTACAATGTGGCTGAATGAACCCAGTGAATACACTCTTTGCGATCACCCGGCAGAAGATGAAACGTGTTCATTTTCTACCATCCTCGCTTCCACACAAAGTGCGGAAGCGCTTTGAAGTGGAGCGGGATTGATCCACCCGGAAAGTTAGCCGCGCTCAGCTAACAAAGCTACAGCCTGCTACTTGCTCATCAAATCTTTCTGGTGCTGGATAATCTGGTCAGCGTTCGCCTGCGTGATGACCGTCCAAGGGATCAGGTATTCTTTTCCTTTGCCACCATCCCAGGGCATCTCTTTTTCCCACTGTTTCCATACGTTTGCCTTGGGCGTATAAGAGTCTCCGAGCTTGGCGTGGAGCACGAGGTCCAAACCCCCTTGGGCTTGCCCTTCGGCGTCCTGCAGGATGCTAAACATTTCGCCCGCCTTCACTGCGTTGATAGCGTCGACAACCCCATCAACCCCCACAATGGCGAAATCCTTCGGGTTGAGGCCATGCGATTTAACAGCTTGGATCGCTCCGAGTGCCATCTCGTCATTCTCGCCAATGATGCCGTTGATTTGGTTGGGATGCGCCGTCAGCCAGTTCTCCATGAGTGCTAACCCTTCGGCACGGGACCAATTAGCAGTCTTCATTTCGAGCACTTTGATGTCGGGATACTTGGCGAGCACGGATTTGACCCCCTTGCTACGATCAAGTTCGCCGGCCGAACCGATCGGTCCTTGGAAAACCACCACGTTGCCCTTGCCACCCATTTTCTTAGCGGCCGCTTCCATGATGATCTCTCCCGCTTTCACGTCGTCGCACTCGATGGTGGAGACAATGTCTGGACTGTTGACGCGCGAATTGGAAATTACCACCGGGATGTTGGCTGCCTTAGCCTTCTTCATCTGCGGAGCGCTGCCGTTGAAATCCACCGGGATCATCTCAATCGCGTCGAAATGCTGGGTGATCATGGTGGCGATCTGGTTGTTCTGTACCACGGCATCGTAACGGCCGTCGAACACGGTCAATTCCACTTTGCCGGAGGTAACTTCTGGATGCTTTTTTAGCGCCGCCACCCAGAGGTTGGCAAATTCCGCCCTGAGACCGTAAGGAGCTGCACCGACCTTGGTTTTTTCAGCGGCTTGCGCGCCCGCCGAGGTTGATAAGGCACACAGGCCAACCGCTATCATTTTCTTCAACATATTTCTGGGGCTCTCTCGTGTTTTGTTGTGTTTTTGTCTGACTGCAAAGTAGTTAAAAGCTCGTCGCTCGTTTCTCCATCGCGCTCATTCGTTGGAATGCCGACTGTAGTCGAGCAGCACTGCAACGATAATGATGGCACCCTTCACAATCTGTTGGTAAGCGGATGAAACCCCTAAAATGTCTAATCCGTTGTTGATTGTTCCGATGATGAGTGCGCCCAGCAACGTGCCGGCCGCACTGCCGACGCCGCCCGTCAAACTTGTGCCACCAATCACGACCGCCGCGATGGCGTCGAGTTCATAACCCACCCCGGCTTGAGGCAGGGCCGCGCTCGTCCTAGCAGCCAAAACGAGACCGCCCATCGCGGCTAGAGCCCCCGAGAAGATGTACACCGAAGCAGTGATTCGCTTGGTGCTGATGCCTGCTGCGCGCGCGCTTCGCACGTTTCCGCCTACGGCGTAAATGCTCCGACCATAGGTGGTGTGAGTAAGCACCCACCACAGGAAGCCGAAAAGCACGGCCAAAACAACGATGGGCAAGGGAACGCCCAAGACAGTCCCTTCACCAAGGCTGAGGAAGGTATCGCTCAGGTTCGGCACGGGCTGACCATCCGTATAAGCATAAGTGATTCCCCGCGCCACGCTCAGCATACCCAAGGTAGCCACGAACGAAGGAACTTTCAGGTAGGCAACGGTCAGACCGTTGATGAAGCCAAGGAAAGCACCCACGCTCAAACCGAGGGGGACCACCAGCCAGAGCGAACGTGGATGGTCACCCGAGACAAAGGTGGCCGCTACCATGGAGGAGATCGCCATGACGGAACCCACGGACAAGTCAATCCCGCCAGTCAAGATCACCAGCGTCATTCCGAGCGCCAGGATGCCGTTGATGGAGGTTTGTTGTAGGATGTTGACCACATTACCCGTGGTCAGGAAGTATTTGTTCAGGAACGATAGAACGACGCAGAGCAAAAAGAAGGCGATGACAATCCCATACCGCGTGGCGAGCGCCTGCACCTTGTTCCGGTTGCTGCCAGTCATTGGCGCGCTGGTGGGAACCACTTCGGTTTGATTCTGGGTTTCAGTCTGCATGGCGAAGATTCACAGGAAAGCAGATGGACCCAGCACGTTCAAGAAGCAGCGTGCAGAAGGTCCGCCCCAGACAAGTTAAGGTTTTCAAAATGGGCAGCGATTTTGCCTCGGCGGAAAACAATGATGCGTGTGCTGATGCCGAGCATCTCATCCACTTCCGAGGAAACCATGATGACGCCATTCCCCTTCTGACGGTGGTTTTCCACAAAGCCGTAAATCTCTTGTTTCGCGCCGGCGTCCACCCCGCGCGTTGGTTCATCCAGCAGGAGTAATTTGGGCTCAGTCTCGAGTGCCCGCGCCAACACGACCTTCTGCTGGTTACCCCCGCTCATGAAGCGCACTTCCAGCTTGGTGGACGCCGCCTTGATTCGCAGCGCCTGCATCCAGCGGTTCGTCCATTCCATCTCCCGCATACGCTTGATGATCCCAAACCAAGACAAGCGAGGTAGCGACGACAGGGAGATGTTCTCCTTCACCGAAGAAGTAAGCACCAAGCCGGTAGTTTTGCGATCTTCGGTGACCAACGCCACTCCGTGCCGAATGGCATCACGGGGAGACTTTATCCGTACTCTCTGTTCGTTGAGCGACACCTCACCGCTGTCCATCCTGTTCAAGCCATATAACGTGCTTAGAAACCGGCTGCGTCCGGAGCCGCCCAAGCCGTAAATTCCCAGCACCTCGCCCGGATAAACTTCTAGGTTGATGTCATCCAAACGCCCTCTAACTCCCAAGTGTTTGACGCGCAGCAAGGGCGTAGCCGTAATCTGCGCCTTCGTCGCGGGGAACTGATCCTGATAATTGCGTCCAATGATCGCGCTCACCAATTGTTTACGGTCGGTGTCCTTGGTTTGCCCAGTGGCGACGAATTGCCCGTCGCGGAACACGGTGTACGCATCGCAAAGCTTGAAGATTTCGGTCATCCGGTGCGAGACATAGATGATACCCTTGCCAAGCGCGGCGAGTCGTCGAACCGACGCGAAAAGCAGTTCCGCCTCCTGTTCTCCCAAAGCGGAGGTCGGCTCATCCATGATCAACACACTGCTATCTTCACGGTTCATTGCCTTGGCGATTTCCACTAACTGGATTTGCGCAAGGCTGAGTTCACGCATCTGGCGACGCGGATTGATCTTGAAGCCGAGCGTTCCGAGCAGTTCCTCCGCACGCTGATAAAGCGTAGGCCAGTCTACTGCCAAGCCGAATCGTAGTGGTAGCTGCCCAAGGTACAGGTTCTCCGCCACCGTCATCCCCGGGATCGGGCTAAGCTCCTGAGTGATGATGGAGATGCCAGCGTCGAGGGCTTCTTTCGGGCCATGAAAGTCAACTTCCTTACCCTTAAAGCGGATGGTTCCCGAGTCACGGCGCAGGGTTCCTGTGATGATGTTGAGGAACGTCGATTTACCAGCCCCGTTCCCGCCGCACAAGGCGTGGATGGAACCAGCCTGCAAATCGAGTTGCCCGTTGCTTAAAGCCGGGACCCCACTGAACGCTTTGGCGACGCCCCTGGCCCGGAGCAGCATACCGGAGGAATGATCTCCAGAGAGAAGGGCAGAGCTTGGCTGGCGGGGGGAGGCCATGGGGAGAGGCTGTTGACCCATTCGGGGTTTGGTTCCCCGAAGAGACCCGCTAATTCTATCCGCAGTAAGCTTTGCTGCGCAACATTTTTTACGTCACCGTAACTTTTGTTCCCTTTTTGGTGGGCTTGTTCTGCTTGCGAGCCAGCGTCCTAAGCAGCTTGCCCTCCCCTACTGGATCGTATAGCCGCCGTCGATCACCAAGTTCTCGCCGTTGATCATCGCCGCCGCATCGCTGGCCAAGAACAGCGCACAAGCCGCCACTTCTTCTGGATACGCAAAACGGCGGGCTGGAATTTTTCGCTTCATGGCTTCACCGACCTCACCCGCCCAGGCCTTTTTGCCTAGTTCGGTGAGCACGACCGTGGGCGAAATGGCATTCACCTGAATATTTTGTGGGCCCCATTCCAACGCAAGGACCTTGGTCATGCTGATGATAGCCGCCTTGCTCGCGCAGTAAGCCACGTGACGGTCCAGGGCCACCACACCAGCCTGCGAGGCAAGACTAATGATTTTGCCGCCGCCTTGCTTGATCATCTGCGCTCCGACCTGCTGCGAAAGGAAAAAAGCGGTACGCAAATTGATGTCCAGCGTGAGGTCCCAATCGGTTTCACTGATTACAAGGGCGGGAGCCAAGCGCACGATCCCGGCATTGTTCACCAGCACGTTGATAGTGCCGAATTTTTCGAGCGACGATCGAACGGCTTTATCGCGTTCGTCCTTTTGGGTGATGTCGGCCGTGATGGTATGCAGTCTCTGCGGATCGGGAGCGATCTTATGGCCAATTTTCTCGATGTCTGGATTGAGATCTACTAGAACAACGTTCGCCCCTTTCTGGTAGAAGAGAGAGGCGATGGCTCGACCGATGCCAGCACCGCCACCCGTGATCAAGGCAGTTTTGCCCGCGAGACTAAAGCTGTTGTCGTAACCTTGGAATTTCATAGGGGTTGAAGCTGGGAATTGTTCGCCGAGAACTGCAATCGGAACGAGAAAATGGTGGTGGATGCAGTGGATTCAGGGCACCGACTTCTTACCAAAAAATGATCTTCGTCGGTCGCCTGACGGTGACCTAGTTGGGGGAAGAATAGGCAAAAAGATGTAGCCAGTGCGCCTGAGAATAACAACAAAATTCATCCCAGATCCGCCAAGAAGCTTGCGTTGATCATGCGGCGTTCGCCGATCCAAAACAGGAAAGAAGGTTTGCCTCGCCAACTGCCAACCAGTAGTGTCAAAACCCGGATCGGTTTAGCCTTGTGTCCAAGCGACCGATGCCGCGAAGCAGAATGATGGCCGTATGAACCAGGATAATTTCCTAGAAGAAGTGCCTGAGCAGATTGCTCGCGCGGCTTGGCTCTACTATGTCGGTGGATACCGCCAAGAACAAACGGCCGAACTATTGGGCATCACACGACTGAAGGTCCATAAGCTCTTAGCCGAAGCCAGAGATTCAGGGATCGTAAAGATCTCCATCCAGCACCGTTTTTCCCGGATCGTAGAGGTCGAAGAAAGTATCAGGCGCAAGTACAACTTGAAATTCTGTCGTGTCACCCCGCCGCTGACGCTCGAAGCGAAGAAAGGAAAACAACGGGTGCCTTCTCGCGCGCAGATTGCAGAGACAAGCCCGATCGCGCGGCGCGGAGTCGCCATCGTGGCGGCAGAATTGCTGCGCAAGTGGCTCCAGATCGATGATCGGTGTGTGGTCGGAATTGGTTGGGGAAGGACCATTTCCCAAGTGCCTCCTCACTTGGCAGGGCTTTCCAAACCAAAAGCGAAGTTTGTTTCCGTGATGGGTTCACTGACACAAACCTCTGCCACCAATCCATTAGATGTCGCTTCGCAGTTCGCACAGATCACCGAAGGAGAAGGACATTTTCTTCCAGTACCATTCATCGCTAACACGATGGCCGACCGTCAGGTCTTCATGTCACAACGCATCTTCCAGGAGACGTTGGCGCTCGCGGAGAAGGCGACGTTCTATTTGATCAGTCTGGGACAATACGATGAACAAAGTCCTTTGTTCAAGCAGGGGCACCTTTCAAACGCGGAACTGCGCGGCCTCAAGCGCGCCGGTGCGGTTTGTGATTGCATGGGAAAATTTTTCGACGTGGATGGTCAAATCGTGGCACACGATGTCAATGAAAGGACTTTGGCGGTGGACATCAAGCACCTTTATCATCGTGAAGTCGTCCTGCTTTCTGCTGGTCAGGAAAAGCTGCCGGGAGTCCGAGGGTTGCTCAAAGCAGGGTTCGTCAACGGACTCATCATTGACGGTGACACCGCGTTCCGCCTCGATCAGGATTGAGGCATTCGGACCTGGATTCGGCGCGTGGGCTTTGGAATAGCTGAGGAGTGGGGGAGACAATAAGTAGGTAGACACGGAGCCGTGAGCATGAAAACCAGAGAGGCTAAGATCAGTCCTCATGAATTGTTCATTCATGACGAGAAACTACATGATACGCACAAAATAGTACATTCCTGCATGAGCACGAACTTTTGACCACCTACTTAGAAACTCGCTGGGAAGAACCGTCAAAGGCAGCCGCTCCGCCGACAAGCCAGTAGCTTCCAGCAGAAGCGGTGACCATTGCCTGTCAACCATGTCGAAGATGCCGAACGCATCGGCGCTTAACCAACCCGTGCGAAATGGTCCTCCAGCCAAGCGTTGTGCGAAGTAGCCTTGCACGTTAATGAAGCAAACCGGAATGAATTGATCTTCCATCAATGATTCCGATCTCTGTTCGTTCCTTTTCGGAGAACACGCGGCTGCGGGTAAGGAAGCGCACGCCGGCCGGGGCTTCCAGCGAGAACCCCGCCCCGCGGCCGGGCACCACGTCGATGATCAACTGCGTGTGCACCCAGCAGGCGTGCTGCGCCGCCCCGATGTAGAAGGGGCAGCCCGCGATGTCGCCCAGTTGCACGTCGCGGCGGCCCACGCGGAACCCGGCCGCCGGATAACACATCGGCGCGCTGCCATCGCAGCAGCCGCCGGACTGGTGGAACAGCAAGTCGCCGTGCTCCGCCCGTAGTCGCGCGATCAACTCGATGGCGGCGGACGTGGCAACGACACGCTCGATCTTCACGGGGCGGGAGCCTCCTGGCCTAGAAGAACCCCAGCGCCCTGGGGCTGTATGACACCAGCAGGTTCTTGGTGTTCTGGTAGTGGCCGAGCATCATCTTGTGGTTCTCCCGGCCGAAGCCGCTCTGCTTGTAGCCGCCGAACGCCGCGTGCGCGGGGTACTGGTGGTAGCAGTTGGTCCACACCCGACCCGCCTGGATGCCGCGCCCCACGCGGTAGGCTTGGTGGATGTCCCGGGTCCACACGCCCGCCCCCAAGCCGTAGAGCGTGTCGTTGGCCAGGCGCAGCGCGTCGGCCTCGTCCTTGAACGTCGTCACGGACACCACCGGCCCGAAGATCTCCTCCTGGAAGATACGCATGCGGTTTTCTCCGCGGAACACGGTCGGCTCGACGTAGTAGCCTTCTTCCAACCCGCCGTTGAGGCGTGCCCGCCGACCACCAGCGAGCACTTCCGCCCCCTCGGCCTTGCCGACGTCGATGTAGGACAGGATCTTCTCCACCTGGTCGTTGGAAGCCTGCGCGCCGATCATCGTGTCACTCTCCAATGGGTTGCCCTGCCGGATCTGAGCCACCCGCGCGAGCGCCCGCTCCATGAACCGGTCGTAGATGGATGCCTGCACCAGCGCCCGGCTCGGGCAGGTGCAGACCTCGCCCTGGTTGAGCGCGAACATGGCGAAGCCTTCCAGCGCCTTGTCGAAGAACTCGTCGTCCTGTGCCAGGGTGTCGGCGAAGAAGATGTTGGGCGACTTGCCACCGAGTTCCAGCGTGACTGGGATGATGTTCTCGCTGGCGTATTGCATGATGAGCCGGCCGGTGGTCGTTTCACCCGTAAAAGCCACCTTGGCCACGCGGGGGCTCTGCGCCAGCGGCCGGCCCGCCTCGTAGCCGAAGCCTTGCACGACGTTGATCGTACCCGGGGGCAGGAGGTCGGCCACCACCTCCAGCCACACCATGAGGCTAAAGGGCGTCTGCTCGGCGGGCTTGATGACCACGCAGTTGCCCGCCGCCAGGGCCGGGGCCAGCTTCCACGTCGCCATGAGCAGCGGGAAGTTCCAGGGGATGATCTGGGCCACCACCCCCAAAGGTTCCTGGAAATGGTAGGCCACCGTGTCGTGGTCGATCTCGCTGATGCCGCCTTCCTGCGCGCGGATGACCCCGGCGAAGTAGCGGAAGTGGTCCACGGCCAGGGGCAGGTCGGCGGCGGTGGTCTCGCGGATGGGCTTGCCGTTGTCGATGGTTTCGGCCAGCGCCAAGAGCGGGAGGTTCTCCTCCATGCGGTCGGCGATGCGGTTGAGCAGCCGCGAGCGCTCGGCCAGCGAGGTGCGGCCCCACGCGTCCTTGGCGGCGTGGGCCGCGTCCAGGGCCCTCTCCACGTCCTCCTCGCTTGAGCGGGCGACCTCGCAGAAGTCATGCCCGGTGATGGGCGAAGGATTGGAGAAGTAGCGGCCGCCGGCGGGATCGACGAACCGGCCGCCGATGTAGTTGCCGTAGCGGGCGCGCAGCGGGATGCGGTGGCCGAGCTTGGCCCAGGCGGCGGCGAGCGGGGAGGAAGCCGCCGCGCGATGGTGAGGGAGCGTGGACGCGCTCGGGTCGGAGGAAGCGGGGTAAGCAGGCGAGTCAACAGGCATAGAGGAAGGGGGAGGGGGGTTTAGGTGGCTCAGCGCTCCCGGCCCATCCAAGGCTTGCCGGCCAAGGACCAGAACGCGCCTCGTCTATTCACCACTGGCTTAGACTTGTCTGGAGGGAAGCAACCGGAAGCGAACGATCAAAACCCTTCGATACAGCCGCAATCTCCGTGCGAAGTCAAACAACAAAGGTATCGCCGCCGCAAAATTTGTTCGTTCAACCCGCGCCCGAGGATGGGCGTGCACAGGAAGACCTCCGCCCAGGCGCAGCGACAGGGCCTGCTTGCCAAATGAATTTTGCGGCGTTACGGATCAAGCGCCTGTCTCTTTCCCGCCAGCAGGCAGATCATGGCCCTGCGGGAGCCGGAGTGGTCCAACTTGTTCCAGTCTCTGCTCAACCCTTCATGAAACTCGATCCATCCACCTTCCAGCTTGACTTCAAGAACCGCCGCGCGCTGGTCACGGGGGCGGGCAAAGGCATCGGCCGCGCGATTGCCATGATGCTCCACCGCTTTAATGCGCGGGTCGTTGCCGTCAGCAGAACCGATGCGGACCTCAAGAGTTTACAGGAAGAGATCGGCTGCGAAACGATGGTGGCCGACTTGGGCAGCGCTGCAGAAGCTCGGCGGATGGCCGAGCAGGCCGGTGACATCGATCTGCTCGTCAACAACGCCGCCATGGTGCTCTTGGAGCCGTTGCTGCAAACAAAGATCGAGTCCTGGGACGCCACCATGGCGCTGAACCTGCGGGCGGTGCTCGTCGTCACCCAGGTCATCGCCCAGCAGATGATCTCCCGCGAGGTGCGCGGCTCCATCGTGAACATCTCGAGCATGGCCTCCTTCCAAGCGCTGGCCAGCCACGCGGCCTATTGTGCGTCCAAGGCCGGGCTGGACCAGCTGAGCCGGGTGATGGCCGTGGAACTGGGCGCGCACGGCATCCGCGTGAACGCGATCAATCCGACGGTGGTGCTGACCGAGATGGGCCGCAAAGCCTGGGGCGACCCGGCCAAAGGCGGCCCGATGCTCGCCCGCATCCCCTTGCGCCGCTTTGCCGAGTGCGAGGACGTGGCGGCGGTGGTCTGCTTCGTCTTGAGCGACGCCGCCGGGATGCTCAATGGCCTGACGTTGCAGGTGGACGGCGGCTTCTCTGCCACCTAGCTGGAGGCAGATGCTCGCGATCTTACACGAGTATACCCGGGAGTGTCACATGCTTCAGCGTGAACGCGCGTTGGGGGTGCTCGACGTACTCACTTGGCTGGAACGGGCAATCAAGGCGCACGGTGCACCGGCTTACCTGCGCGACGACAATGGCCCGGAGTTCATCGCGCATGAAGTCCAACGCTGGTTGACCGAGAAACAAATCGAAACGATCTATATTAGACTTTATTGGGGATAGCCAGGGGGGGGCAAATTTTGGCAGGAGCAGGAGCAGGAGCATGAACATAGGGTCGGTGTTTCGCAAACCCAAGCTGCTGCGCACGCTCACGACGCTCGATCCCCGGCGGAGTTCGAGCGATTAGCCATGGCCTTCGACACGGCGTGGCAGGCGCAGCGTGACGAGCGCACCTTTGACGGACAGGAACGCCGTCGCAAACGCGGCGGCGGACACCAGGGCACCTTCCCCAGCACGCGGGCGAAGCTCTTTTTCGTGTTCTACTGCAAATGCTATCTCTGGCAGGAAGTCATGGCGCTGCTTTTTGGCTTGAGCCAGGGGCAGGTCAGCCACTGGGTCGGAGAACTTGACGCCCTTGATCAACGCTGCTCCTGGGCCGCAAGCGGCTCTTGCCCGCCAGAAAGCCTGTGGACCTGGAGAAGTTGCTCGCTCAACAAAAAATGACCCTCCCTACAGCGGACCCCTTTACTTTCGCCGCTCGGAGGATGCCACGATCTTCTCGCGGCCTTTTTCCAGCACGCGACGCTCATCGGCGGTCAGGCTGCCCAGGCCATGGCGGGAAATTTTTTCGAGGATGGGGTCGATCTGCTCCGTGATGAAATCGCGTGCGGTCATGCGCCGCTCGCGCTCGGTGAAGCGCGGCACCACCAGCGCGCCCGCCGCGGCGGCCACGGGCGCGGCTACCACCGTGGGATGGGGCTCCTTGTCGGTCCAGGTGGACACAGCTTCCGCCGCCGCCTCGGCCGCAGCGGCCGTCGCCGCGTGGTCGGGGTCGTCCACCGGCCCCGCCGGACGCGCGCGCCGCCCAAACCCGAGTTGCCGCACGTACAGGCAGCCCGCCAGCCCGCTCACCAGGCAGCGCACCGCTTGCTCCGAGGCGAACGCGCCCTGTGGGCGCGCCAGCAGCGCCACACCCAATCCCGCCAGTCCGGCCACCGCCCCGTGCTTGATCCGCAGCCACGCCGGGCCGTGCGAGCCGGTCGAGAGCGTCAACGGGGGGACGAGTTCTAGGTCGGGCACGATTCCCGCCAGCGCCGTGAACACCGCGACCAGCGGCGCGGACATCCCCAGCAAAGAGGTCGCCCCCGCCCGTTGGACGATCCACCCGTCGTATGCCGCCTGCGCCAGCCCGCCCGACACGCCCGCCAGGAAGAACAGCGCCACGACGTGCCGCCGACCCACGACACGCTCCAGGTGCCGCCCGGCCAGCCAGAACAGCGGCGCGTACACGCACACCAGCCACAGGGCGCTGCCGGGCAGGAACAGCGCGGTCAGCGGCTGCCAAAGGCGGCCTTCGCGCAGACCCTCGGCCGACAGCGCGCCATATTCCCGCACGGCGGCGGCCGCCTCGGGTGCCCCCGACCCGCGCAGGGTCCACCAGAAGCCCGCGCCCACGCCCGCTAGGGCGAGTAATCCGGCCGTGGCCGACGGCCGGGGACGGCGGGCAGACAGCGCGGAAAAGGGATGCCAGGAGAGCGGCATGGCTGCGATGGGGGTTAACGGTAGCGTTTTACTCTGTAGAAAATAGTCGATGAGGCCCGGCTTGTCGAGCGGCGGCCCCGCCCGAAAAGCGCACTTTCCCGCCGGATGACAGAAAGCCAGTTCCGCGCCATGTTGCGCCCGGCGAGCGTCGCTTTATGCAATTCGAGAAAAATCATGTCCTGTTCGGCGCGGACCCCACCACGCGCATCGTGTCGGTCGAGCTGGTCGGCGAGAACGAGGTCCACGTCTACCGGCGCGAGGAGCCCGCCGGGCCCACGCTCACCGAGCGCGCCAGTTTCCAGCCCTTCCTGTGGATGGCGGGCGAACAGGAGGGCATCGAGAGCGACGCGCTCTCGGGCGGCCTGACCTACGACCGGCTCGTGCGTTGCGCGGGCTGGGGGGACTTCAACGGCGTGCGCTTCGACCTGCGCGACCGCCCGGGCGTCCGGCACTTCGCGCTGATGGACCCCGTCCAGCAGTACCTGACGGCCACGGGTAGGACGCTGTTCAAAAGCATGGACTTCGCGGAACTGCGCCGCATGCAGGTGGACATCGAAACCTTCTGCACGGAAGGCTACGAGTTCCCCAACGCCGAGCGCGCGGGCGACCACCTCATGGCCATCGCCGTGAGCGATTCCTCCGGCTGGGAGGAACTCATCACGGTGGAGGCCGGGGCAGGCGTGGACAAAAGCGAGAGGGCGGCCATCGAACGGCTGGGCGCGCTCATCAAGGAGCGCGACCCGGATGTGATCGAGGGGCACAACATCTTTAAATTCGACCTGCCCTACCTCGCGGCGCGGGCGAAGGGGCACAAGGTCAAGCTCGGGTGGGGGCGGGACGG
>CALMAQ010000326.1:17090-24112 GCA_937859745.1 uncultured Verrucomicrobiota bacterium
GCCGACGCGCCAAACGGCAACGGCGGGGGGGGGGGGGCACGGGACGCTGCTCACTTCGCGGCCCTCGCGGGTGAACATTGCAGAAAAAACGATTAATTACCCGAAATTCGAGATTCGCGGGCGGCACGTCGTCGATACGTTCATCCTGCTCCAGCTCTATGACATCGGCACGCGCGAGCTGGAGAGCTTCGGGCTCAAGGATGCCGCCCGGCACTTCGGCATCGTGGCCGGGGGCGAGCCGGACGCGGAGGAACGGACGTACCTCGAAGGCAAGGGCATCCAGGGAGCCTACGTGGACGACCCGGCAGCGTTCGCGCGCTACGCGCTGGAGGACGTGCGCGAGACACGCGCCCTGGCCGACCTGCTCAGCCGCTCCTACTTCATCCAGGCGCAGATTTTTCCCTACAACTACCAGGAGGTGATCGTGCGCGGACAGGCGACGCGGATCAACTCGCTGTTCCTGCGCGAATACTACGCCAAGCGTCATTCGCTGAGCGACCTGCCCAAGACGACGAGCTTCGAGGGCGGCTACACGGACATCTTCGTGACGGGCGTCGAGCGGGACGTATGGCATTGCGACGTGGCGTCGCTCTACCCGTCGGTGATGTTGAAGTTCGACATCTTCCCGGCCAACGACCGGCTGGGTATCTTCCACGGCCTGCTGGCGGACCTGCGCAAGTTCCGGCTGGCGGCCAAGGCGAACCTGCGCGGGTTGGTGCCGCGCTCGCGCGAGTACCAGTCGCTCAACGCGCTGCAGAACGTGTTCAAGGTGCTCATCAACGCCTTCTATGGCTACCTGGGCTTCTCGCAGGGGCACTTCTCGGACTACGACGCCGCCGCGCGCGTGACCGAGACGGGACGCGACCTGCTCAAGAAGATGGTCGCGTGGCTCAACGAGCACGGCGCGAAGGTGATCGAGATCGACACGGACGGCATCTACTTCGTGCCGCCCGCAAAATCCACCGTGCAGATGCTCCAGACCGGCCTGGGCGAGGTGCTGCCCAAGGGGATCGACATCGAGTTCGACGCGAAGTACCCGGCGATGTTCTCCTACAAGGCGAAGAACTACGCGCTGCTGGACCACGACGGGCGGCTCATCATGAAGGGCGGGGCGCTCAAATCGCGCGGAATGGAGAAGTTCCAGCGCGAGTACTTGCAGCGCATGATCCGGCTCCTGCTGGAAGGCAAACCCGCCGAAGTATTGGCCCTGAAGGAGGAATTTACCGAGGCGATCCGGGGCCGGAAGTGGCTGATCGACATGCTGGCCAAGAGCGACACGTTGCAAGACTCGCTCGGCCAGTACGCGAAGAAGATCGAGGCGAGCGCGCGCAACCGCAGCGCCGCCTACGAACTGGCGATGCGGAGCAAGCGCAACTACCAGCCCGGCGACCAGATCAAGTATTACATCACCGGCACGAAGAAGAAGGTCAGTTCCTACGAGAACGCCAAGCTGGCCAGCGACTGGCGCGAGGACCAGCGCGACGAGAACGTGGAATACTACGTCGGCAAGCTGGACGAACTGGCGAAGAAATACGAGGAATTCATCCCGGCGGACGGAGGCCAGGCGGCCAAGCACGGGCAGGGGGAGTTGTTCTAGCCCCCAAGTTAGGGCCGGGTGTCCCGCCCGGCCGTGCGACGTCTTTCCGGCAAAAGCCATGGCCGGGCCGGAGGCCTAGTAGGACCTTGTGACGACCGCCTGCGGCGGGCTGGGTCTCGGAAAGTGGTGTCAATGGCTCGCGGCGGACGGTGCGGGGGCGGGAGAAGGAGCCGTAGGCGAAGGCACCGGGATCGGCGTCGCGTCGGGAGAAACGTCCTTGGGGGCCGGGCCGCCCCGGGGCACCTTGACGTTGCTTTTGGGATCGGGCGCGGGTTCCGGGGTCTGCTGGGGCACGAGGCCGGGGTTGACCGTGTCGCCCGGAGCTTCCTTGAGGTCGCTGACCAGGACGGTATCGCCCTTGGTCGTGATGCCGTAGAGCTTCTCGGCGAAGTCAAGTGGGACGTGGATGCAGCCGTGCGAACTCGGCTTGCCCGGGTTGTTGCCGCCGTGGATGGCCATGCCGTCCCAGGTCAGGCGCTCCATGAAGGGCATCGACGCCTCGTGGTACTTCTCGGAATGAAACGTCACGTTCTTGGTCAGGATCGTGTAGCTGCCGGGAGCCGTCGGATGGCTCTTGATGCCCGTGCTGACGGCGCTGCGCGCGATCTGCTTGCCGCCGCGGTAGACGTAGATCATCTGGTTGGTCAGGTCCACGATGATACCTACGGGGCCATCGGGGGAGGCCGCAGGGTTCCAGATGTACTGATTGGGCTTGAGATCGGCCGTGTCCGGGGGTTGCGGGGTGCCTTTCTCGATCGCCAGGGCGGTGAAGGCTAGGGCCAGGAGGAGCAATAGGGTGGTAAAGCAGGCGATGGCAGGGTTTTTCATGCGACAGGGTCATGCAACAATCGGGCGAGCAGTGGCAAACGCATGGAACGATCTCGGGGAAAAGCGTCTCCGTTGCCAGAAGGCTCCGGCTGCCTATGGTTCCAATCACCCCGGCCACGCGCACGATCCCGCGTCCGGTCCGACATCCTTGCAACCCATGTCTATCCCACCTCCTTCCCGCCGGGTCCGCACCGGCCTCGCCGCCGCCACCTTGCTCGCCGCCTCGTTCCCGCACGTTCCGGCGGCCGATGATCCCCAGCCCGCAGCGGCCGGCGGGCGCTTCCACTACCCGGCCACCGCCAAGGTCGCGCAGACCGACGATTACCACGGCACCAAGGTCGCCGACCCGTACCGCTGGCTGGAGGACGCTAACTCGCCCGAAACGCAGGCGTGGGTCGAGGCGCAGAACAAGGTCACGTTCGACTACCTGCGCCACCTCCCAGCTCGCGAGGGCATCAAGGAGCGGCTGACCAAGCTCTGGGACTACGAGAAGTACGGCGTGCCTTTCAAGGAGGGCGGGCGTTACTTCTACTCGAAGAACACCGGGCTCCAGAACCAGAGCGTCATCTACACCGCGCCCACGCTCGCCGAGCCGCCCACGGAATTGCTCGACCCGAACAAGCTTTCCACCGACGGCACCGTTTCGCTGAGCAGCTACGCCATCAGCGAGGACGGCCGCTACATGGCCTACGGGCTCAACACCTCCGGCTCGGACTGGATCGAATGGCACGTCAAGGAGGTCGCCACCGGCCGGGACCTGCCCGACGACCTCAAGTGGTCGAAGTTCTCCGGGGCTTCCTGGACCAAGGACAACAAGGGGTTCTTCTACAGCCGTTACGACGCGCCGGACGAGAAAACCCAGCTCCAGGCGGTCAACTACTTCCAGAAGCTCTACTATCACGCCGTCGGCACCACGCAGGAGCAGGACGTGCTCGTCTACGAGCGCAAAGACGAGAAGGAATGGGGCTTTGGGGGCGAGGTCAGCGACGACGGCCAGTATCTGGTCATCGCAGTGAGCCACGGCACCGACCCGAAGAACCGCGTCTTCTTCCGCTCGCTCAAGGAGGGCGTCCAGAGCGCCGCGCCGACCGTGGAACTGCTCCGCGACGCCGACGCCCACTATGTCTTCGTCGGCAACGACGGCCCGGTCTTCTACTTCTCGACGAACCGCGACGCCCCGCGCGGGCGCTTGGTGGCCATCGACACCGCCAAAGGTGCCGACCAACCGCCCGAGCTCCGGGAGGTCATTCCGCAGGCGGCGGAAACGCTCGAAGGCGTCTCCTACGTGGGCGGACGCTTCGTGGCCAACTACCTCCAGGATGCCCATGCGCTGGTCCGGGTGTTCGGGACGGACGGAAAGACGCTCCAACAGGTCGGACTGCCCGGCCTGGGAACGGCCGTGGGTTTCGGCGGCAAGCCGCAGGACACGGAAACCTTCTTCGCTTTCGCCACCTACACGGCCCCGCCGACGATCTACCGCTACGACGTGCGGACAGACGCCCTGGCCGCCGTGTTCGCGCCGAAACTGGCCTTCGACCCGGCCGACTACACCAGCGAGCAGGTGTTTTACCAGAGCAAGGACGGCACGCGGGTGCCGATGGTCATCTCCTACAAGAGGGGGATGCGGCGCGACGGCTCCAACCCGACGGTGCTCTACGGCTACGGCGGGTTCGACATCTCGCTGACGCCCGCCTTTTCCCCGGCCAACCTCGTGTGGATGGAGATGGGGGGCGTCTACGCCGTGCCCAACCTGCGCGGCGGCGGCGAGTACGGCGAGGAGTGGCACCTGGCCGGCACCAAAGAGCGCAAGCAGAACGTCTTCGACGACTTCATCGCGGCGGCCGAGTACCTGATCGCCAACCAGTACACCTCGACGCCCAGGCTGGCGATCTCGGGCCGCAGCAACGGCGGGCTGCTCGTCGGCGCGACCATGACCCAGCGGCCGGACCTGTTCGCCGCCGCGCTGCCGGGCGTGGGCGTGATGGACATGCTGCGCTTCCAGAAGTTTACCATCGGCTGGGGCTGGGCGCCGGACTACGGCACGTCGGACGACGCCGCGCAGTTCGCGTCGCTGTACGCCTACTCGCCCCTGCACCATCTCAAGCCCGGCGTGCGCTATCCCGCCACACTGGTGACGACGAGCGACCACGACGACCGCGTGGTCCCGGCGCACTCGTTCAAGTTCGCGGCGACGTTGCAGGCCGACCAGGCGGCGGACGTGCCGACCTTGATCCGCATCGAGACCAAGAGCGGCCACGGCGGCGGGCGGCCCACCGCGAAGATCATCGACGAGGTGGCCGACAACTGGGCGTTCCTTAGCGACATCCTCCGGGTGGACCTGGACGGCAAGCCCGAGGCGGCCCAGGCGGCGCGGTGAGCCGGCCGGCCCGGCATCACTTCTCACCGCAACGCCGCCAGCGCCAGGGCGGCGACCAGGCCCAGGACCATGCCGAAAAAAGAAGCCGGGACAGGGTGGATTTTCATGGGTTGGCCGGTTTCTGGTGCGCCAGCGGGGCAGCGCGATGCTGTCCGTGTAACTTCCTGTCAGCAAGCACGAACGGCGTGGCTGCCTTGGCGGTGACGAAATTGCTCACGTTGTACCATCGTTTGGCTAAATGTGAGCACTTGTTTGCCGATGGGAAGGAAAGCGCACGAACTCCCGGCTGAAAAACGTCCTGCGAGAAGAGATTTTTTGAGATGCATTCCACGAGAGATTTGCTCCGCGAAAACCCCAGAAAGCGCCCCGCTTGCCTCCCTCGCGCCAAATCTTGGCACGGCTGTTGCTAGCTGAGCGTTCGTGCATGTTCGCCATGCACGGGGGAGACCATCAAAAAGGTAGCCTGGCCGGGGGGAGTGGATTGGAGATTCGGGGGGATTATCCAATCGGGCCGGCCAGGCTACTTTCGATTTTCCGGGAGAAAACGAAGGGGAGTTTTCAGGGAGCCAAAGGGGAACGATAAAGAACAGCCTGGCCGGGAGGGTAGGGGCGTTGGAAATTCGGGGGGATATCCAACACCGGCCAGGCTGATTCTTCCCCGCTCCGGCCCTCGGCGGGCAGCGCCCCGGTTGCGCGCGCCGCCACTCTGGACTACAGAGCTTCCTTGCCCGTCCCGTCGGGTTCCTTCGCATGGACACCCAGGATTCCCTCCGCTACATCGCCTGCCACGACTGCGATGCGCTGTTCACCGCGCCGACGCTCCAGGAGGGCGAGCGCATCGATTGCCCGCGCTGCGGGGCGAGTCTGTTTTCCGTCCGCCGCAACGCCGTGGCCCGCGCCGCCGCCTTCACGCTGGCGGCGGCGGTGTTCTTCGTGGTCGCCAACCTCTTCCCCTTCCTGACGCTCAAGGCCGACTACCGCGAGAGCGACATGGTGCTTGCCCAGAGCGTCACCGGCTTGGAGATGGCGGGCTACCCGCCGCTAGCCAGCGCCGTGGCGATTTTTACCCTCGTCGCGCCGACGCTGGTCATCGGCGGGCTGCTCTACCTGCTGCTGCCTCTGCTGGCCGGGCGGCGCTGGCCGGGCGCGGCGCACCTGTGCCGCGCCGTCCACGAGGCGCGCCGCTGGAACATGGTGGAAGTGTACCTGTTGGGGGTGCTCGTCAGCATGCTCAAGCTCGGCAGCTTGGCCAAGCTCACGCTGGGCACGTCCTTCTGGTCGTTCGTGGGGCTCATCATCTGCCTCACCAGCGCCGTGGCCTGCATCGATTACCGCGAAATCTGGGCCCGCCTCGACATGGCCAGGGAGGAAGGCGGAAGGTAGAAGCCAAACAGCACCGCCCGTGAACCTTCTACGGCTCCTGTCTCTACCTTAATCCATCCCAAGTAACGCCGCTTTCTGCCTCCGCTCTTCCGCCTTCCGCCTTCCTCGATGCCTGCCACCCACACCATCTCCGCCCGCGCGGCGGCGCGGGCCGACGACCACCACACGGAATTTGACCCCGCCAGCGCAGCGGCCCGGGGCCTCGCCGTGTGCCATGCCTGCCACCTGGTCGAGCCCATCGCGCAGCGGCGCTGCTCGCGCTGCTTCGCCACCCTGCACCTGCGCAAGCCCTACGCGCTCCAGCGCACCTGGGCCCTGATGATCGGCGCGGCCCTGCTCTACCTGCCCGCCAACCTGCTGCCCGTGCTCGACGTGCAAAGCTCGGTCAAGGGCGAACAGAAGAGCACGATCATCAGCGGCGTCATCCAGTTCTGGCAGGACGGGGACTACCCGGTGGCCCTGATCATCTTCACGGCCAGCATCATGATCCCCATCCTCAAGATCATCGCGCTGGTGTGGCTCTGCTTCGCCACGGGCCACGGCCGCCGCCCGCAGACGACGACCCGGCTCTACCGCCTCACCGAGTTCATCGGCCGCTGGTCCATGGTGGACGTGTTCGTCGTGGCCATCCTCGTCGGCGTCGTGCAACTGGGCAGCGTCATGAGCATCTTCCCGGGCGAGGGCGCGGTCGCCTTCGCGGGCGTCGTCGTCCTGACGATGCTCGCCGCCCTGTCCTTCGATCCGCGCCTGATCTGGGACGCCGCCGCCCGGGTGGGGCAAACACCGGGACAACCGCCCGCCGCTCCGCCGTCGAACTAAGCTTCCCGTAGCCATGCC
>CALMAQ010000327.1 GCA_937859745.1 uncultured Verrucomicrobiota bacterium
ACGGCTACTTTGCCCACCGCGGCTACCTAGGCAAACTCAACTGAGAAGTGCTCTAACGGCTCGCCACGTCTCAGTGCAACCGCGCCAGCGCCACGGCCGCCGCGACCGCCAACGCGCCGCCGAGCAGGGACCGCGCACTGGGCCTCTCGCCCTCGAAGGCGAAGGCGAACGGCACCACGAGCAGCGGCGTGAGCGCCACGACAGGCAGCACGATGGCGCTGGGCGTCGTGGCGAGGGCCCACTGGTAAAAGCTCACCCCGATCGTGGCCCCCACCAAGGCGTTGCCGATGATCCACGGCCACGCCTTCCGCCATGAGACCGCTGGTTCTGAGGGCGGCTGCCGCCACCGCCGCGCGCACAGGAACACCGCGGTGACCACGAACACTCCCCCGAGCGCCCGTTGGTACGCAGCGGTTGCCCCGTCGATCTCCCCCCCGGCGGCATGGGTCAGAAAATAGGCTTTACGGCTGATGACCGCTCCCCCGGCCTGGCCGGCGGCCGCCATGAGACCAAAGAGCAGACCGGCCCGGCGTCCTTGCGGGATCAGTGCCGGGGTGGCGGGAACCGCGCGGATACGCTGGTCCGGTGCTACCGCGATACCTACCCCGAGCAGGATGATCCCTCCGCAGAGCAGGTCCAACTCGCGGGGCCGGGTCCCCAGCCAGAGCCATTCGATGGTGGCGGCCACGGGTGAGGCGAGGCACTGCACCATCAGCGCGGTGAGGCGCGAGCCGATCCGCGGCAGCGCGGCGAACAAACCGATGTCGCCGATCCCGAAACCCACCACGCCGCTGAGAACATAAACCGGAAACCCGCGCCCCGTGATGCCCTGCCCGAAAAGATGCGCCCACATCCCGAGCAGGAGGGTGGCTACCCACAGCCGCGCGCAGTTGGCGGGCAACACACCGACCATGCGGCTCGTGCGGTTGGCGAGGATGGCGGAAAGCGCGAAAAAGAGGGCAGCCAAAAAAGCGGCGAGCATAGAGCGGGCTCCATGCGTGCGGGAAGCCGGGCTGTCAAGCTCCTCGCCCGGCAGGCCGCGCGGGATTCTTCGTTTTTCCCGCGGCCGGCTTAGTGTATCTTGCAGGGTCGCTGCGATGGTTCTCGATCCCCACCAACTCCTCGAAAAGTATTTCGGCTTCCGGGAATTCCTCGACGCGCAAGAAGAGGTGGTCCGCACCATCCTGGACGGCGAGGATGCGCTCGTCGTCATGCCGACGGGCGGCGGCAAGTCCCTCTGCTACCAGTTGCCTGCCTTGATGCTCGAGGGGGTGACGGTCGTCGTCAGCCCGCTCATCGCGCTGATGAAGGACCAGGTGGATGCACTCGACAAACGGGGGATCGCGGCCACGCTCATCAACAGTTCGCTCAGCTTGGCCGAGCAGCAGGCACGCATCCGCCGACTGGCTGACGGCGAGTTCAAGCTCGTTTACATCGCCCCGGAGCGCTTCCGCAGCCGGATGTTCCTGGATGCCCTCGGGCGCACGAACATCTCGTTGTTCGCCGTGGACGAGGCCCACTGCATCTCCCAATGGGGGCACGACTTCCGCCCCGACTACTTTCGGCTCGGCGAGGTGCTCAAACAGATCGGCCGTCCGCAGGTGGCCGCGTTCACCGCCACGGCGACACCCGAAGTGCGCGCGGACATCCTCGTGCAGCTTGGCCTGAGCGAGCCCAAGGAATTCGTCGCGGGCTTTGCCCGTCCGAACCTACGGCTGAGCGTGCATCAGGTGGAAAGGGAAGCTGCCAAGTACGAGCGGCTGACCGCGCTGGTGCAGGAGCATAAGACGGGTATCATCTATTGCGCCACGCGCAAGCGCGTCGAGGCCGTGCACGCGGCGCTGGTGGCCCGCAAGATCAAGGCCATCGCCTACCATGGCGGGCTCAGCGATTCCGAGCGGGAACTGGCGCAAAACCAGTTCATCAGCCGCCGCTACGACGTGGCTGTGGCCACGAACGCCTTCGGCATGGGCATCGATCGGGCGGACATCCGCTTCGTGGCGCACTTCGAAGTGCCCGGCAGCGTGGAAGCTTACTACCAGGAAGCGGGCCGCGCCGGACGCGACGGGGAGCCTGCCGTCTGCGAATTGTACTTTAACTACGCGGACACGCGGGTGCAGGAGTTCTTCATTGAGGGCAGCAACCCGAGTCGTCCGGTGATCCAGGAAATCTACCAGGTGCTCCGCAATGCCGCTGACGGGCAAGGCGAGGTCATGATGCCAATCCGTGACATCGCCGAACGGTTGACCACCGAGGGCGGCGCGGGCAACGACATGGCGGTCAGCGCCGCGCTCAGCGTGCTGCACCGGGCGGATTACATCGAGCGATTTGACCTGCCCGGCGAGCGGGTTCGGGGCACACGGGTGCTGCATCCCGAGATTCGCCCGCAGCAACTCGACCTCGACTGGGATGCCTTGCGCGAGAAAGAGCAGCGGGACCGCTCGAAGCTCAAATCGATGGTCGATTTCGTGTACGGTCGGTTGTGCCGCCAAGAGGCGATCCTGCGCTACTTCGGTGAGAAGGAGCCGGAGCGTTGCGGCAATTGCGACATCTGCTCAGACCATTCCCACGCCAACCGGCACGCCGGATCAGAGGAGGAAATTTTGGTGGCCCGCAAGGCGCTGAGCGGCGTAGCGCGCATGAGCCAGCGGCTCGGCACGGGTTGGAAGGGGCGCTTCGGGCGCGGGCGCATTGTGCAGGCGCTGCTCGGCAGCCGGACGCGCGCCGTGCTCGACGCCCGTTTGGACCAACTTTCCACCTACGGCATCCTCAAGGACGAGGGCATCAGCTACCTCAACGAACTGTTCCGCGAGTTGGAAGCGACCGGACTCATCGTCCAGACCCGGCACGTCGGTTTCAGCGGCAAGGAGTACCAGACCGTGACTCTGACCGAAACCGGTGAACAGGTGATGCGCGGGAGCGTTCCCTGCGAACTTTCCTGGCCGGAGCGGGCCGACAGCCGCCACCGCAGACCGGTCACCGTCACCATGCACGACGAGGAAAACTACGATCTGGACGCTGCTCTCGTTCAGTCCCTCAAGAAGAAGCGTGAGGAACTGGCGCGGGCGGAGGGCAACGTCCCGCGATATGTGATCTTCTCGGACGAAACACTCAGCCTGTTTGCCCGGCTGCGCCCACGCAACATGGATGCAGGCAAGCGGATCAAGGGTGTTGGCGAAGCCAAGGCAGGAAAATATCTGGCGCAGTTTCTCGAAGTAATCGCCCTGCATGAAGACCAAGGCGTCTGAAAAGAAAAACCGCGCCCCCGACACTTCGGCGAACGCGGTCCAAAACAGTTTGGTTGGGAGAAGGTTACTTCCAGGCCGCCTGCGTGTTCGTGATCGCCATGGTGGCCACCGAGGTGTCGATGCCCGGTCCCTCATCCGTCAGTTCTTTGACCACGATGTTCGGCATGATCTGGTTGATCTGCATGATGATCGGGGTCAGGTCGTTCAGGTGCTTGAGCGCCATGTCCGCCACGGCCTGGTCGCCGTAGGCAAGGCCGGTCGTGTGTAATTGCACGTAGCTGATCGAGGACATGTTCAACGCCGTGTAGTTGTCGCGCAACATCCGCGACACCGGATCCTTGCGGACCTTGTCGTAGAGACCAGCAGCCACGCCCAAAGCTTGGGTCACACCCTGCTTGATGGTGGCCATGACCTCGGAGCCGAGCCGGGCCACCTGGGGTTCGAGATCCTCCAGATGATGGCCGATCTGGCTCTTGAGCTTGCCGACGAGGTCATAAGCCTGCGCGTCGTTCTTGACGTTTTGATCCTCGTACTGATGCGTGAGAGCTTGGTGAATGTGCTGCTGGAGCGACAGCATGTCGTTCACATACGTCTTCAGCGTCTGAATGTTGGTTTCGGGGTGCGTGGCCATGGTCTCGATAAAGGGGATTGCATTCTCTGTTCGTTCGGGTTGCGCGGCCTGGATGTGCGAAGTCCTTACTTGTAGACGCGACGGGTGGGCTAGCGGGCCCCGTTGGCCACGGGTGGAAAGGCGTCGGTGGAAAGCCAGCGGCGCAGCACACGCTCCAACTCGTCCTGCCGCACCGGCTTGCTCAAGTAATCGTCCATGCCCGACGCCAGACAAGTATCGCGGTCGCCTTCCAGCGCATTGGCGGTCATGGCGACGATGGTCACTTTCGCGGTGTTGCCCGGACGCGAGCGGATGACGCGCGTCGCCTCGTAGCCATCCATTTCCGGCATCTGGCAATCCATGAAAACCAGTCGGTAAGGGATGCGCGAGAGGGCGTCGATGACCTCTTTGCCGTTGGCGACCGCGTCCGCACGGAAGCCGAGGTTGAGCAACTGCCGCAGAGCCACTTTCTGGTTGACCATGTTGTCCTCTGCCACCAGCACCCGGCAGGACGACAGGCGCGGGGCCGCCACGGGCCGCATCATCAGACGGCTCAACTCCGAGGTGGTCTTGAACGTCTGCTTGCGCCCGGTGTTGACGCCCAGGCGCGGCTTCGCCCGGGTCGCCGAGGCATCCATGATGGCGTCGAAGAGGGCCGACTGCTTGACAGGCTTGGTGACGTAGCCGCTGATTCCCGCCTCCGACCACGTACTCGAACTGCCCCGCCGCCCAACGGTATGCATGATGATCAGCTGCGTGGCCGACAACGCCGGGTCCGCCTTGATCTCCTCCGTGAGCGCGAAGCCGCTCATCCCGGGCATCTGCATGTCCAGCAGGGTGATCTGGAAGGGGTTTCCGACCGCCCGGGCGGTGCGCAGCATCTGCAAGGCCTCCCGTCCGCCGGAAACCTTTTCGTGCAGGATGTTCCAGGCGTCGAGCATCGCGGCGATGGCCGCCGCGCACGCGGCGTTGTCATCGACGATGAGGATATGCAGCCCCTGGGGGGGCGTGCGCTGCGGATGGCTGGCCGGAGCCCGCTGCTTCTGGAACCGGGCCGTGAACCAGAACGTCGAGCCGACATCCACGGTACTCTTGACCCCGATCCGGCCATCCATGCGCTCGACCAATCCCCGACAAATCGCCAGCCCGAGCCCCGTGCCCCCGTATTTGCGGGTCGTGGAACCGTCCGCCTGCGAGAACGGCTGGAAGATTTTTGCCTGCGCCTCGGCGGCCAGGCCGATCCCCGTGTCCACGATTTCGAACAGGAGCGTCGCGTCCTCGCCGTCGGTTTTCTCCAGGCGGGCGTAGAGCCCAACCTCGCCTTTTTCGGTGAATTTGATGGAATTGGAGAGCAGGTTTAACAGCACCTGGCGCAGCCGGCCCGCGTCGCCGCAGAGGTCGAGCGGCACGTCCGGGGCCACGAGGCTGATGAGTTCGAGGCCCTTGCTCTGGGCGCGCTCGGCGAGGATTTCGATGGTGCTCTCGACGGTTTGGCGCACGTCGAAGTCCAGCATCTCGAAGGTCAGCTTGCCGGCTTCGATCTTGGAGAAATCGAGGATGTCGTTGATGATCGTCAGCAGCGAGTCGGCGCAGTTTTGGACGGTGACGGCGAACTCGCGTTGCTCGACGCTCAGCTTGCTGTCCACGAGCAGGCCCGACATTCCGATGATCCCGTTCATGGGCGTGCGGATCTCGTGGCTCATGTTGGCCAGGAACTCGCTCTTGGCCCGGGCCGAGCTGACCGCCACGTCCCGGGCACTCGCCAGTTCGGTCTCCACCCGGCAGCGGGCGCGCAGTTCCCGGAAGATCAACAGGTGGACCCCGCCGAGCAGCAGCGAGAGGAGGGCGGCAAGCCCGATTGAGATAAGGATTGCGGTGTGAAAGCTTAGACGCCGACTCGCCTCCCGCGCATGCACCAGTTGCCACTGGTAGGCGATCAGATCCTCCGACGACTTCATGACGTCACCCATCGTGTCCTTGCCGCGGGTGTTGATGCGCGTGGGGTCCAATGCCGCCGTGCCCAGCCGCTGGCGCTCGCTGACGTAACCGCGCGCGACGTTTACCTTCTCCTCGGTGGCTTCACGCAGGCTGCGGAACTGCGGGCGCGCCGCGGGGTCGTCCCCTACCAGGCTTTCAAGTTGCGCGAGCGCCTGGGGCATCTGCTGCTCGCTGCGTTGGAACGCGCTCAGGAACGCGCGGTCACCGGAAAGGCAGAAGCCGCGCTGGCTCGATTCCACATCCTTGACGGTGTCCATGACCTTGTGCACCTGGTCGAGGACCACGTAGGCATGTTCGATCAGAGAATCATCCGCGAGAAACTTGTCCACGTCATGGTAGAAGCCGTATCCCATCATCACGGCCAGCAGCGCGGAACAAACGAAGCCAAGGACGAGTTTACGTTCGATTGAACCAAGCATGGCAGACCTTCCACCAGCTAAATTCATGCCGTTTGTTCCCCCGCATGCACGCGGTCGATCCGCGTCGCCCGCGTGCGCTTCGTCGCCCCTTGCCGGGCAGGCGCATCGGGGCGAAGGGGAGCGAGAAAAACGATTGCTGTCAGAAAGCTGCACCCATGTCACCGGAGACCAAACGAATCCTGCTCGCTGACGACGAAGAACACTCCCGCCGGATTGTCTCCCACTATCTTTCGCAGTGGGGCTACACGGTCGTGGAAGCCCGCGATGGCCTGGAGGCCGCCGCCGCGCTCGGTGGGGCCGATGCCCCGGCGATGGCGCTGGTGGACTGGATGATGCCCGGCATGGACGGCATCCAACTTTGCCAGTACGTGCGTCAACTCACCGACCGGCCCTACACCTACCTGATCGTGCTGACCGCGAAAACCGACAAGGGTGAGGTGGCCGCCGGTCTGGAGGCGGGTGCGGACGATTACGTGACCAAGCCCTGCGACCTCGCCGAGTTGCGCGCCCGGCTCAAGGTCGGCGAACGCATGCTCAACCTAGAACGAACCCTCGCCAACCAGGTGATCACGTTGCGCCAGACGCTCGACCAAGTCCGGCAACTCAAGCAGTTGATCCCCATTTGCGCCTGGTGCAAGCGGGTGCGGGACGACGAGGACTACTGGCACAGCATTGAGGAATACTTGCACGTCGAGACTGGCACCGACTTCACGCACGGTATCTGCCCCCATTGCCTGGAAAACATGCGCGCGACGATTCCCCGCTAGCGGACCGTGCCGCCCGGCGGCGAAACGGCCCCGGCCAGTTGCGCGCGTGGTCGTTCACCGCTTTGTTCACGCCCACCATGGCTGACGTTCCCGATCTTTCCCTCGAACACCGCGTCGGCGGGGTGTTGATCCCGGTCTTCGCGCTGCGCTCCGAGGAGGATCAGGGCATCGGCGACGTGGGTCTGCTGCGCCGGTTCGTGCGTTGGGCGGCGGACGCCGGGTTTGTCGTGGTCCAGTTGCTGCCAATCAACGAGACCGGCGGCGACAACAGCCCCTATAACGCCATCAGTTCGATGGCTCTGGACCCAACCACGCTCGAATTGACGCCCGCGTCGCTGCCGGATCTCGCCGAAACGGACTACCGGCAGATCCTCGGGGAGACCGACCTCGAGGGGATGCGCGCCGGACCGGTCCAGTACGCGCGGGTGAAGCGGCTCAAGATTCGCCTCCTGCAGGCTGCCTTCGAGCGGTTCTCCGACCGCAATGGCGCGGACGCGGTGCGCCACGACGATTTCGATTCCTTCCAACGGCAACAAGCCGCCTGGTTGGACAATTATACCCTGTTCCGCGCCCTAATGGACGAGAACGGAGAAACCGAATGCTGGGACCGCTGGCCCGAGGTCCACCGGACGGCAGCGGCGGGCAAGGCATGGCTGACCGCCCTGGCGGAAGGACCAGGTGGCGTCTTCCACAAGAAGAGGCAGTTCTACGCCTACATCCAGTGGACCGCGTACCGGCAGTGGGCGGCGCTCAAGGACTACGCCGGTCAACAGGGGGTGGCCCTGATGGGGGACATCCCGCTCGGAGTGAGCTACTACAGCGCCGACTACTACGGGTCTCCGGAATTGTTCGAGGCCGATTGGTCCGGCGGCGCGCCTCCCGAGCCCTACTTCAAGGACGATGCCTTCACCCAAAAATGGGGCCAGAACTGGGGTATCCCCGTGTACCACTGGAGGCGGATGCAGGAAGACGACTACGCCTGGTGGCGGCAGCGCATCAGGGGGGTCCGGGACCTCTTCCACGTCTTCCGCATCGACCACATCCTGGGTTTCTACCGCATCTACAGCTTTCCCTGGCGGCCCGAACGCAACGCGGAGTTCCTGCCCCTGTCCTTCGAGGAAGCCTCGGAGCGGACGGGCCACCGCCTGCCGCAGTTCAAGCCCCACCCGGACGACACGCCCGAACATTGCGAGGCGAACCGCGCGCAGGGCGACACACTTCTGAGGATGGTTCTGGACGCGGCGGGCGAGACGCGCCTAATCGGCGAAGACCTCGGCACCGTGCCGGATTACGTCCGGCCCAATCTGACGGCGCTGGGCATCGCGGGGTTCAAAATCCCCATCTGGGAGAAGAATCCGCACACCGGCGGCCTGCTCTCGGGCGACGAATACCCGCGGCTTTCCCTGGCAACCTACGGCACGCACGACCACGAACCGTTGCGCGCGTTCTGGCAGCGATGGCAGGACGTTCCGGCGCACGAACGCGAGGAACTGCACAAGCTCATGCACTTTGCCCGCATCCCGCACGAAGGCGGGAGCAACGGCTTCACCGAAGCGGTGCATGCGCGGCTGCTCGAAGCGCTCTTCCAGACCAACAGTTGGATTGCTATCTGCATGATCACCGATCTGCTTGCCCGCGAGGAGCGGTTCAACGTGCCGGGCATCTCGGCGGACTCGAACTGGAGCCAGCGCATGCACGTCACTCTGGAGACACTCTGCAACGATCCCGATCATCTGCGCCGGGCGGCGGCGGTCCGCGAGATGCTGGCCCGCACCGGCCGAGCGATTCCCGCTCCGTCTTACGCTGCCGCGTGACCCGCCGGGAAGCAGGCGTCTCAGCGCGTTTGTCCATGTCCTACGTAAAGGTACGCGAACTGCTACGATAGTTGGCCAAGGACAACCGGGAGATTTTGTGCGAACTATCTCCATGGCTGCCCTTCCCCGCCGCCATGATCGCGCCGGGCGTTCCAGCCGCCAACTTCCAGAACCGTGGTAAGCCGCCTCACTCAATTCACCTCGCAGATCGGCGACGTGATCGTCGGCAAGGACGAAACCATCCGCCTAGCAGTCGTCTGCCTCGTCGCCAAGGGCCACCTCCTCATTGAGGACGTGCCGGGGGTCGGCAAGACGACGCTTTCTCAAGCGCTCGCCAAGTCGCTGGGCCTGCCGTTCCGGCGCATCCAGTTCACGAGCGACCTCCTGCCCGCCGACATCATCGGCAACTCGATCTTCGACCGCGAACACTCCCGGTTCGTGTTCCATCCCGGCCCGATCTTTTCCCCGGTGCTCCTCATCGATGAGGTCAACCGCGCCACGCCCAAGACTCAGAGCGCGCTGCTGGAAGCGATGGAGGAGTACCAGGTGTCCTCGGACGGCGTTACCCGCGCCTTGCCCCAGCCCTTTTTCGTCATCGCCACCCAGAACCCGCGTCAGCAAATCGGCACTTTCCCGCTGCCCGAGAGCCAGTTGGACCGCTTCCTGATGCGTTTGGAACTCGGCTTTCCCAACCGCGCCAGCGAGCGGGAGATGTTGACCGGCCAGAGCCGCCGCGACCTGCTGGCGGTGTTGCCCGAGGTGATGAACGGCCAAGAACTCGCCGAGCTCCAAGAGGCGGCGCGCGAGGTCCACGTTGCCCCGCCCCTGCTCGATTACCTCCAGGATTTGCTCGAAGCCAGCCGGGCGCAACACGCCTCCGGCCTGTCTCCGCGCGCCGGGCTGTCCTTGTTGCACGCGGCCCAGGCTTCGGCGCTCATGCAGGGACGGGACATGGTGCTGCCCGAGGATGTCCAGGCCGTGGCGATCCCGGTGATGGCCCACCGGTTGGAGGTAGGCACCCGGCCCGGACAACTCGCCGGGCGCGACCTCGCGGCGCATCTCCTGGCCACTGTCTCTGTGCGTTGACGAGTTGAAGCCGTGACTTCCGGGCGCATCTACATCCTGCCGACCCGCAGTTGGACCTTCCTGCTGGCGGTGATAGCGGCCATGTGGTACGCCGCGATCAGTCAGAGCAACAGCGCCGCTTACTTGTTGATGTTTTTCCTGGGCAGCGTGGTAATGGTCAGCGCCGTCCATGCCCACTACGCGATGGCCGACCTGGCCGTGAGGGTGGGCCGGATCCACTCCGTTTTCGTGGGGGAAAACGCCCGGGCTCCCGTGGAGGTGCTCAACCTTGCCAGCCGCGACAAGGCCGCGTTGTCCGTCGCTCCCAAAGGGAACGTGTTCAGGGAAACCGCGCACGTCCGCATCGCCGACCTGGCCGGGAACGGCTCCGCCATGGTCGATCTGGTGCTGCCGACCACGGCGCGGGGCAGGCTGGCGCTGGGACGGGTGGCGTTGACCACCGATTATCCGATGGGTTTTTTCCGTTCTTGGCGGTATGAGCAGACCGGGGCGGAGTGCCTCGTGTATCCCCTGCCCTCAGGGAATCTGCCCCTGCCCCTCGGAGCGGCGGTGACGGCTGACGTCGTGGCGGGCCAGGGCGGCGGCGGAGACGACTTCATGGGAGTGCGGGCCTACCAACAGGGCGAGAGCCAGCGGCACGTCGACTGGCGCGCGGTCGCGCGGGGCCAGCCTTACCTCATCAAGCAGTTCTCGGGTGCGGGCAGCCGCCGGCTTTGGCTCGAATGGTCGGAAACCGCCCCGCTTCGGGACACGGAAGCCAGGCTGGGCCAACTCTCCCGCTGGGTGGTGGACGCCGAACAGGCTGGCTACGCCTACGGCATCCGTCTGCCCGGCTTCGAGGCCGAGCCCTCCCGCGGGGACAGCCATTACCATCGCTGCTTGGGCGCGCTGGCGCTCTTCGAGTCCGCGCATCCGTTGCTCTGAGCCGGCGGCCGGTACATTCCATGCCCCCGCCGACCACCAAGCCAGCCCTCCGCGACCGCGCGCCGCGCGCCGTGCCCGCTGCGCTCACCGCGTTCTCACAAGCATTGCCGTGGCTGCTGACCAGCGTGGCGATGACCATGAGCTCCCTGATCGGGCAGGTGCCGGCTTGGGCGCTGCTGGTCTTCGCGGCGTGTGTAGCTTGGCGGTACGTGGTCGAACACCGCAAACTCGCCTTGCCGAACTTCGCCACCCGCGTCCTCGTGTTCGTGCCCATGACCCTCGCGGTCCTCTGGACGTACGGCACGCGGCCGTCCGCCCCGGGCATGTTGACCTTCCTCGTGGCGCTGATGTCGCTCAAGGTGCTCGAGTTGCGCTCGCCCCGGGATTTCACGGTGGTCAGCCTGCTCGGCTACTTCATGACGCTGAGCGCGTTTTTCTACAGCCAGACGCTCTTGATCAGCCTCTACCTGGGGCTCGCGCTGCTGCTCAACTCCGTTGCCCTCATTCGCGGCCACGGCGGCAAGGGGCGGGGCAACATGCGGGCGGCCTTCCGGCTCGGGACCATCATGATCCTCCAGTCGCTGCCGCTCGTGGTGCTGCTGTTCATCATCTTCCCCCGGCTGCAGGGCACCTTTCTGCGGCGGCTCGGGGGCGATCCGCAAGGATTGACTGGCATGAGCGAACACCTTCAGCCCGGCAGCTTCTCCTCGCTGGCGCAATCCACGGAGACGGCGTTCCGCGCGAGAATTTTGACGCCCGGACCGGCGATCACTTCGTCGCAGTTGTACTGGCGCGGGCTGGTCATGGACATCTGCGAGCACGGCCTGTCGTGGCGCTCCTCCGAGGCCCCGCTGGCCAGTGGCGACGTGCCTGGCCCGCCGCCGGGAACCCGGCGCATCGAGCAGCAGATCACGCAGATGCCCCAGGGCGAACGCTGGATGTTCGCGTTGGATCATCCCGTGGCGGTCCTGCCCAACTCGGAGGTGCGTGCTGCCCTGACCGCGGCGAACGTCCTCCGCAGCGCGACCCCGCTGGTCTCCAAGGCGATCTATACGGCTGTGTCCGACCTGTCGCCTCAGAAGGCGCAGGAGTTGACCGCGGGCAGGCGGAAGTTCTACACGACGCTACCCGAGGACATCAGCCCACGCACCATCGCCCTGGCGCAAGGATGGCACCAGAGCGCCCGGAGCGAGCCGGACATCGTGCGCTTGGCGCTCGATTTTTTCCGCGCCGGCCACTTCAGTTACACCCTGACGCCGGGGGCGTTCGCCCTTGCGTCCGGCTTGGATACCTTCCTGTTCAACCGCCGGAGCGGGTTTTGCGAGCACTACGCGGCGGCCTTCGCCACGCTGATGCGCGCGGCCGGGCTGCCCGCGCGCATCGTCGTGGGCTACCAGGGCGGAGAATATAACACTTGGGGGGGGCACTACCTTGTCCGGCAGTCCGACGCCCACGCATGGGTCGAGGTCTGGCTCGAGGGCGGGGGATGGCAGCGGGTTGATCCCACCGGGGTGGTCGCGCCGGACCGGGTCAGCTTCGGGGCGAACGATTATTCGACGCTGATGGCCGAGGGGCCGCTGACCGAGGAGTCTCGGCTAGACCGGCTGCGGCGCATCCACGCGCCGAGCACCTTGCGCTGGATCGCGCACAACGCGCTGCTGGCGTGGGACGGACTGGATCAGCAATGGAACATCACGGTCCTCAGCTACGATCAGGAGCAACAATGGATCCTGCTCGGCAAGCTCGGCGTCGGCGACCTGAGTTGGCTGGGCGGAACCGCGCTGACCCTGGTGCTGGTCTTTGCCTTGCTGGCCATCGGTGCCCTTTCTTTCCGCGTCCTTGACCGCCGGGGCACCGCCGATACGGTAGACCGCGAACGCCGCTGGTACTTGCGTTTCTGCCGCCGGCTGGCCGCGGCCGGAGGGCCGCAACCCGCGGCCGGCGAAGGACCCCTGAACTACGCGCGGCGGGCCGTGGCCGCGCTCCCGGACGCCGCGGCGGAGATCGGGCGCATCACGGAGCTTTACGTGGCGCTGCGCTACGGCAGGCCCGGCGCAGGCGGCGCGCCAGACCGTGCAGGACAGTTCCGGGCGGCGGTGGCGGCGTTCCGCCCGGCGTGTGCCAGGCGCTGAACGAGGAAAATTTTGGACGCGACGGGGAAAGCGCCTACGATCTCTTCTCGACATGAACACCCCTCTCCACGTTGCCGTGACTGGTGCCGCCGGTCAAATCGGATACTCGCTCCTCTTCCGCATCGCCTCGGGCTCGATGTTCGGGCCGGATCAACCCGTGGTCCTGCACCTGATCGAAATCCCCCCCGCCCTGCCCGCGCTCGAGGGCGTGGCGATGGAACTCGACGACTGCGCTTTCCCGCTGTTACACCAGATCATTCCCACGGCGGACTTGGAGGAAGGGTTTCGCGGCGTGAACTGGGCGCTCCTGGTCGGCAGCGTGCCGCGCAAAGCGGGCATGGAGCGTAAGGATCTGCTCGGTATCAACGGCAAGATTTTCACCGGTCAAGGCCAGGCCATCGCCAAGCACGGGGCGGCGGACGTGCGGGTCCTCGTCGTGGGCAATCCCTGCAACACGAACTGCCTGATTGCCATGAACAACGCCCGGGACATTCCCGGCGAGCGGTGGTTCGCCATGACCCGCCTAGACGAGAACCGCGCCAAGGCCCAACTCGCCCGCAAGGCAGGCGTGCCGGTCACGTCCGTGACCAACCTCGCCATCTGGGGCAACCACTCGGCGACGCAGTACCCCGATTTTTACAACGCCAGGATCGACAGCCAGGCGGCGACGGACGTGATCCAGGACGAAGCGTGGCTCAAGGACACGTTCATCCCGACCGTGCAGCAGCGCGGGGCAGCAATCATCAAGGCGCGTGGACAGTCTTCGGCCGCTTCCGCCGCCAATGGGGTCGTGGACACCGTGCGTTCGCTGGTGACGCCCACCCCGGACGACGATTGGGCAAGCGTGGCCGTATGCACGCCCGACGATGCCTACGGCGTAGAAAAGGGGCTGATCTGCTCGTTTCCCGTTCGCACCGAAGACGGCAAGTCCTGGCAGATCGTCCCCGGCGTGCCCGTCAACGAGTTCAGCCAGGGGCGGATCGATGCTTCGGTCGGCGAACTCAAGGACGAGAAGAGCCTCGTGGCGGAACTGCTCGGGTAGGCCGCGCACGGAAGCGCCCGGTGTGATAAACGCTTTACAGTCTCACCGGACATTTGCCAAGCTGTCGCCCATGCCTATCCCCCGCCGGGTTCGACCCTTTCTCCCGAGCGTCGCGCAGGCTGTCCTCTGCCTCTGTCTGCCCACCGTGGCCGCGGCGCAAGAACAGGAGCGCAGCTTGCGCGACCGGATCGAGCGTCCGAACATGGACCTGCATGCGTCGGGCTTCGAGAAAACCTTCACCCCCACGACGGCAAGTATCGATAAGCCGGTACCGGTCCATGCTTTCGGATCCGCTCGCGCCGCAGGCATCAAGGGCGACGGACCCTTCCACACCGGCCTTTTTGGCACCAGCCGCATCAAGACTCCAGCGTTCGGGACCAAGAAGTTCTCTCAGGCGGACCGGGGAGCCGTCCAGACCGATCGCACGTACGACAGCAAGACCGTGGACGTGCGCGAGGACCGGGCGGCTAACAAGTCCGTGGAGCTACGTAACTACCAGTCGTCTGACCAACCGTTCATCAGCCACGGCAAGCGGCAGGACGACTTCGATGAACTCCGCCGCCAGAAGCAACTGAGCATCGAACAGGTGCGAGAACTCTTGAACAAGTCCAAATAACGATGCCCTCCCTGCAACCGGAAGAAGCGTTGGCGCAGCTCCGGCGTGGCACCGCACAGATCGTCAACGAGGCGGAATTGCTCGAAAAGCTCAGGCTCCGACGCCCCTTGCGCGTCAAGCTCGGCTTCGACCCGACCGCGCCGGACATCCATCTGGGCCACACCGTCGTCCTGCAAAAACTCCGCCAGTTCCAAGACATGGGGCACCAGGGTATCATCATCATCGGGGATTTCACCGCGACGATCGGCGATCCCAGCGGCCGGTCGGCCACCCGGCCGCAACTCACGCACGAGGCGGTGATGGCCAATGCCGAGAGCTACCAGCGGCAGGCATTCAAGGTGCTCGACCCCGCGCGCACGCAGACCATCTTCAACGGCGAGTGGTTCGAACTGATGCACTACGAGCAGGTCATCCGGCTCAACAGCCGCGTGACGCTTCAGCAGATGCTCCAGCGCGAGGACTTCCGCACTCGGCTGAATACTTCCGCGCCCGTCAGCCTGCACGAGTTGCAGTACCCCCTGCTACAGGGGTGGGATTCGGTCATGGTCCAGGCGGACGTGGAACTTGGTGCGACTGACCAGTTGTTCAACATCCTCGTGGGACGGGACCTGCAAAAGGAGGAAGGCCAGCCGCCGCAGGTTGTCATGCTCCTGCCCATCCTGGAGGGTCTCGACGGCACGCAAAAGATGAGCAAGAGCCTCGGCAACTACATCGGGGTAACGGAACCTGCCGCCGACATGTTCGGCAAGACGATGAGCATCTCCGACGAGTTGATGCATCGGTACTACCCCGTACTGCTCGGCGAGGATTACCCTGCAGGAGCGCACCCGATGGAAGCCAAAAAGAGCCTTGCGACCCGGCTGGTGGCCCGCTTCCACTCGGAAGAAGACGCCCGGACAGCCCGGCAGAACTTCGAGCAGCGTTTCAGCAAGCGCGACACCGGGTCGGCTGATCTTCCGGAAGTCCGCCTACCCGACGCAGACGTGGACATCGTCACGGCGGTGGTCGGTGCCTACGCGCTCGGATTCTCACTGAGCAAATCCCGCGGCGACGCGCGCCGCCTCGTGGAGGGCGGGAGCGTCCAATGGGACGGGGAGAAAGTCTCCGACGCGAAGGCACGCCCCAACTTCCGCTCGGGCGGTGTGCTCAAGCTCGACAAACTGCGTGCGGTCCGCCTGCCACCGACGTAGGGCCGGGCCGACACGGCTCAAACGGGCTTGGGCCGCTTGCGCCGCAACCGCAGCCAGTTGTTCCAGGTTTTGCGGATCTTGTCCTTCGGACGCAGGTACGTCTGGTTGAGTTGGTTGGGCCGCTTGATCTGTGCGAGCACCCCGCGCACGGTGAAGTCCGCCGTGTCCATGATGGTATACGCGGCTCCGACCGCGTCTTCGTGGTGGGCGTCGCTCGAAGAGGTCATCGGCAGGTTCCTTTCCTGCGCGTACTTGTAAGCCTTCTTGTTGTAACGATGCAGGGTGGTTGCGGCGTTGAACACTTCCAGCGCGTCGATCTCGAGCCGGTCGAGCACCTTCCGGCGGATGCCTGCACGAAAAATATCGTACGGATGGGGCGGGATGGCCAGGCCGCCCGCAGCGTGGATCAGTTGGCAGACTTCGGCGGCTGGCTGCCCCTTGAGGTTGGGCAGGGTCGCACCCAGACAAAGAAGGTGACCTTCGTCCGTCGTGACCTCCACTCCCGGGATGACCAGGAAGCCGTCCACGGGGACGCCGTCCGCGCGCATGAGGCCCCTCGCGATCATGTAATCGACGGCCTCACAGGTGTTGTGGTCCGTCATCGCAAAACCGTGCAGCCCCTTTTTGCGCGCGGCGGCGATCAGCGCTTCCGGGCTGGAAACCCCGTCGGCGCTGAAATGGGAATGACAGTGCAGGTCAAAGTGATACGGCACAGGCAGCCAACGTAGGTTTCGGGCCGCAAATCGCAAACGGGAAAACGCCTTCCCTGGCGAGTTGGGTTTTTGCCTTGCGCGCACATCTGGTTTATTCGTGTGCTGCCATGAGCCTCCTCTCCTCGCCTGCCTTGCGGCCCGCAGAAGACCCCGCCCAGACGGTGCCACTCGCCATCGGCTTCAAGGATTGGGCGGTTATCTGCACTGCACTGGGCAGTGGTCGGCAGAGCTTGATCCTGCGGAAAGGCGGCATCGCGGAGGGACGCGATGGCTTCCGTTTCAAACACGAGCGATTCTTCCTTTTTCCCACGGGCTACCACCAGCAGTTTGACAAGGTGCGTGACGGTGGGGACATCCAGCGCAACGCGCCGGCCGCGACGGACGCCGAGAGCGTAGAAGTCCGCTACCTTTTCGTGTTGGAATTCGCGCACTGGTTGGATGAATGGAGCCAGGTCTCGCACCTGGAGCCGATGCACATCTGGCGCGAAGATGCCGTCCGCGAGCGGTTTGAGTACGGCGACGAGCGCGGAATCCAGTGTGCGTTCGGCAGGGGTTACCGCTGCTCCGCACCGTGGACGTTCCCGAATCGGTCGTCCTACGGGGGGTGTCGTTCGTGGGTGACTTTGCCAGCGCCGCCTGCCAGTCTCAGTTGGCTTCCCGTCCTCGACGATGCCACGCACGAACGGCGTCGGTACGATCTGGACGCTCTCCTCGGCATGTCGATTTGACCGCTGATCCCGATGAAAGCTTTCGCCCTCCTCACCCTGGCGGTTGCCTCCCTTTGCGTTCTCAGACCGGCTGGTGCCGTCGAGGCACAGGTGTTGGACGCAGGCGTACATCAACTCATCGTCGGCACGGCTCCCGACTGGAATTCGCTGCATGGCCACATCCAAACCTTCCAGCGGGACGGTCAGGGAAGGTGGAAGGCGGTGGGCGCGCCGGTGCCGGTTCTGTTCGGGAAGAACGGGTTGGCGTGGGGGCGCGGCCTCGTAGGCAACGAGCAGCCGGGTCTGCACAAGCAGGAGCGGGACGGACGGGCTCCGGCCGGAATTTTCGAGGTCGGGAAAATCTACACCTACGATCCCGCGCTGCCGCAAGGCTCGGATTACCCGTTCCACCAGGTGACCGCCGCCGACGGCTGGGTGGATGATCCCAGTTTGCCGAACTACAACCGGTTCATCACCATTCCCGATCCCGAGCATCCGCCCGCCTGGTTCGAGAAGGCAAAGATGCGACAGGGTGATTTTGCCTACCATTGGCTCGTGGAAATCCGGCACAACTCCGACCCGCCTGTGCCCGGGGCGGGAAGCGCGATCTTTTTTCACATCCGTCGTGGGCCGGATCGTCCGTCGAGCGGCTGCACCACGATGGCGGAGCCCGACCTCGTGCGATTGATCCGCTGGTTGCGTGCCAACGACCACCCGGCCTACGTGCTCCTGCCGGCTTCCGAGTACGCCAAACGGTGGCAGGAATGGGGCCTGCCCGACCCGGCGATAGTCGGCGCCCAGCCTCCCCAGTAGGCCTGTCTTCGGCGCGGGTTGCCGTCTGGGCCGCTGGCCGGTCGCCTTTGTCCGATCTTTTTTTTGCAACGACGGCGTTTCGCGCTAGTCTAGTGCCATGACGATCCTCCTGGCCACCTTCGGCAACTTCTTCGGTCCGGACATGCTCGTAATTTTCCTGATCGTGCTCCTGTTGTTCGGGGCCAAAAAGCTTCCGGAACTCGCGCGGGGGCTGGGTCAAAGCCTCAATGAGTTCAAGAAGGCCCGCGAGGACTTCGAACATGAACTTCGCGCTGGCCAGCAGGACCCCCAAGCCAAGGAGGCAGCGAACAAACA
>CALMAQ010000328.1 GCA_937859745.1 uncultured Verrucomicrobiota bacterium
GCCTGGCCCGGCACGAACATGCCCGTGCCGCCCCGCGCGCAGACGCGCCGCGACGGCCCCGTCCGGCGGGCCGACGAAGAGGATGAGGCGGGGAAGCGTTTCGATGACGGTCAGCTTGCTCGGCCAGAGCAATCCGCGCGTCTCGGGCCGTTGTGTCACAACCGGCGCGCGCCGCCCGCAGGCTCGCCGCGAAGTCGGCTTCGGCGAAATAACCGTGCCATTCGCAACGGCGCAGCCCGAGGTCCAGGGCGCACAGGCGGGCCGCCGGGCGGATGGAATCGATGCAAACTGATGCCAACCCCGATGGGTAAGCAACGGAGAGAAGTACAGAGCAGGGAAAAGGGACCGTTTGCCCATTGTCATAGAGGAGATCGCCCCCGATGAAGCGTCTGCAAGCGACCGCAATTCGTCTGCCAGTGCTTCATCTGCCGTCGACTGGCCAAACGACCGCCGATAGCCGACGAACGCACCAGTCTAGGTTGGCATTCTCATCCCGACGCTGTACGTTGACCGACGTCGTATGCGAGTGGCCTAGATCGGGTGGCTCGGGTTTCTAGCTTTACCCTGATGACTAACGATTTGTCCGCTACTACTTCCACTCCACCAGAGACGCCGACCGAGGAAGCCTTGCCCGTTCGTCGGCGCGCTACCGCCGCCGACACGCGCCTGACTCCCGCTGAGTGGGGACTGCTTTCCATCCTGACGCTGATGCAGTTCAGCGTCACCATCGACTTCATCATCATCGCGCCACTCGGCCCGCAGTTGATGCGTGTGTTCGGGATCGACACCGCGCAGTTTGGCCAGACCGTGGCCGCTTATGCTTTCGGTGCCGGGCTCTCCAGCTTTTCGGCGGCGTTCTTTCTGGATCGTTTTGATCGCAAACGCGCTCTGCTGGTGCTTTTTACCGGGTTTACGGCCGGCACGTTTTGCTGCGCGCTGGCACCAGGATACCACGCGATGCTTGCGGCCCGGTTCATGACGGGGATCTTTGGCGGGGTATGCGGCGGAGTGGTGCTGGCCATCGTGGGAGACGCGATCCCGGAAGTGCGCCGCGCCACGGCTATGGGCACCGTGATGAGCGCTTTTGCCCTAGCGTCCGCGCTCGGAGTGCCTGCCGGGCTGTGGATGGCCGAGCGCGGCTGGCATTGGCCGTTCCTGATCTTGGGGATCCTCTGCGCGGCGATCATCCCCTTCGCCATCTGGCGATTGCCGCGCTCGGACAGCCATTTGCGCCAGGCAGCAAGCCGCGAGTCGGCCGGTGCGCGGATGTGGGCGGTCCTGGCCAACGGCAAGCACCTGCGTGCTTTCAGCCTGATGGCTGCGCTGACGACCGCCGGGTTCATGGTGGTGCCGTTCATCAGCACATTCATGGTACGCAACGTGGGAATGACCGAATCGCAACTGAAGTACAACTTCCTGAGCGGCGGCCTCTGCACGCTGTTCTCCATGAACCTGATCGGCCGCCTCTCGGACATGTACGGGAGGATGCGGCTTTTTACGATCATGGCGATCCTATCGTCGGGTGCCGTGTTGTGGCTGACGCATCTCAGCACAGAACCGGTCGTGGTGGCGGTCGTGGTGACCAGCGTATTTATGGTCACGATGACGGGGCGGTTCGTGCCTGCCATCGCGATGATCACCGGCAGCGTGGAAGCCCGGCACCGGGGCGGCTTCATGAGCCTGAACTCCTGCGTGCAGCAGACGTTCTCGGGCCTCGGGACAAGCCTAGGCGGCTACCTGATCATCGACCAGGTACATCAGCCTTTGCAAAATTACGGACTAATCGGCTGGATTGCGGCTGGGATCGCCATTGCCTGCATCGGGTTGGCCGCCCGGCTGCGTCGGCCACCTGCTTTGCCATCCTCGCCGGGTGCCGTGACCGCGGAAATCATGGGGTGAGTGGCAAATCCATGGCGGGAACTGGTTCTCGCCGCCTCTTCCCTGTACCAAGTGATAGCCAGCGGCCGGGAGGTCGGTGGCCTAGAATAGCGGTTGAGAGGGGCGCGGATGAGAAAAGCGCACCCACCAGGTTATTTTCCACTGAGATATGGCCGCCATCGCGCCAGTTTCAAAGCAAACGGCGCGTAAGTTCATAGGCACAAATTGATCGTGCCGTCAGTGTTTTAGGAACACTCCGCACACGATTTTTTGGCGAATCCCGCATCTGCAGGGCATTTAGCCTGAGTTTCGCCCGCATTGCGAACAGCCAGGACAAAAACCACCTTCAAGCGTTTGAAGGTGGTTGCGGGGGTAGGATTTGAACCTACGACCTTCAGGTTATGAGCCTGACGAGCTACCAGGCTGCTCCACCCCGCGGTTTGATGAGTTGATCCTAACATTCCTTCATGGGAATGCAACGGAATTTTCCCTAGAATATTCCGGGCTGGTCCTCGTGCTGGACTGCACGCCATCACTGAACGCTCCTTCTTCTCCCCTCGTTCATGGCGAATCCTTTCCTTGGCGTCTTCTTCCATTGGCTCGGCGGTCTTGACTCCGGTAGCTGTTACGTGCCCTACAAGGGAGTGCGACGGTGGTTGTGGGAGACCTACTGGCTCGTCGTTGGCGCGTTCTCGTGGATCTTCGTTTCCTGGCTTGCTCGCCGCGCTGCTCACCTGCGACCTGCCCGGGGTGCTGGCGCGATAGCCCGCCACGGTACTGGGTTGGACGTACTTCTCCGGTGTGCTCCGGGGGCTGGAAGGGCTGACGTTCGGCCTGTCGATGCGCTATCTCGGGATGTCCCGCGGCATGGGGGTGGCGCTCGGATGTTGCGCCGCTTTCGGCACCCTGCCGCCGCCCATCTGCAAACGGTTTCTGTCCGCCATCTCCGTCGCGGAGGACATCACCCAGATCGCTGCCACTCCACCGGGGCAAATGACTCTTTTGGGGGTGCTGGTTTGTCTGGTCGGCATCTCCGTGGCGCTGGCGGGCTTGAGCAAGGAACGCGAGATGCCTACCGCCGAAAAGAAACTCGCCGTGGCCAGATTCGGCTTCCGCAGTGGACTGCTGTGGCCACGTTCTAGGGCATTATGAGCGCGTGCTTTTCGTTCGGCCTCACGGCGGGCGCACGCTTGCGCGTGTCGAGCACCGCCGCCGGGACCGCCACGCTCTGGACAGGCTGCCCAAGCTGGTCGTGGTGCTGCTCGGCGGATTCACCACCGATTTCGTGTGGTGCGTTGCGCTGAACCTCCTCAATCGCACCGGGCACGAATATTTCGACGCCCGCTACCGCCCGCACCTGCCTTGGATCACGCCGCCTGCTATCGAGAACCCCGCCGATTCTCCGGCCGAGGAGTGGGCTGGTGTCCATCTCCCGACAAGCGGGGCCGACGCACCCTCCGTCCCCCTTGGCGGCGGATTACCTGCTGTCCGCGCTGGCAGGCGCAACGTGGTACTTCCAGTTTTTCTTCTACACGATGGGCGAGACACGGATGGGCCGGTTCGGATTCGCCAGTTGGACGCTGTACATGGCCAGCATCATCATCTTCAGTACGCTCTAGGGCATATACTTCCGGCAACGGCGCGGCAGCAGCCGCCGGGCGCACCGCTTGCCGGACGATACTCATGGTGCCGCGTTTTCCCTCCGGGCGTCTTCGGAGCGTCGTGGATTTCGTCGCGGCGAGCCGGTGCACGGGCCGCTACCTGCTGGCGACCGCGCGAGGTGAGGCGGGGTCGGCGGCCATCACGGCCATCGCGCTGTTCCAGATAACGACCAAAACCGGTTTCGCGTTCCAGTTTTGGGGGCCGTTGTACGCCAGCACCCCGACCATTCTCACGATCGTCGGCTGGGTCACCCTCGCCCAAATCCGTCGATCGTCCGTGGACAGGTCTTTTACCGGCTGGGCCAAAGCACCGGATTTAGCGGATTATCGATCATCTCGCCAACCAGCGCTCCCGGGCACCGCCCGTGCCAGTCATTTTCCTGGTGGCGACTGGCGGGTTGCGCCAACCGCATGTTCTCGTCCCGGTAGATCACCGTCATCACACGGTGGGGTTGGGCCGAAGTGCCGTATTCAGTGTACGCGTCGGCGGCGGCGGCACCCTTCGCCTCGGCCGCCTCTTTCAATGCGGCGTTATGAGCCGGTTGCGTTGCGTCATGCCGCTCCGCAGCCACGGATTGAGCGGAAAGCTGGTCACGAGCAGCATGTCGCTGCCCGCGGCATGAACCTTTTCGGTGAGGAGTTCCAGTTGCGCGCGAAATTACTCAACCGGCGTGTGCGGCGCACCCTCGTTCGGGCCGCTGATATTGTTCGCGCCGAAGGCGATGATGACGAGGTCCGGTTTGGGATCCGCGAGCAAACGGTAGATGTCTGTCGCCGCCAACTCGATGCCAGTGCCGCCTTTGTACGCCTCGATGGGCTTGACGGACACCTTTGGGAACCTCGCCCGTAAGGCGTGGATCAACCGGCCACGGAAGCTGACTCGAAGCGGGAGAACGAGTCAGCGCGGGCACCTTCCGCGAACGCGCTTTGCCGCGACCATGCCTGACGGATGAGGCCCACGCAGAGCGCGACCGGCGTCCGTCGCGCGAAGTCGGCCACGGCGTCGAAGGTGTCGAGATTCGCCGAGACGAGGCGCGGCCGGTAGACCTTCTGGAACAATTCGACGATGGTCATCACGTCCGCCAGGGCACGGTGACTGCGCGATGCCGTGAGGCCGAAGTCGGCCTTCAGGTCATCGAGCCGGTGGCTGCCCGTTTCCAATGCCAGCCTCCGCGCCATCATCAGACAGCAAAAACCGCGTCGGCCGACGGGCGGGATATCCAGTCGTCGCCACTCCGGGGCGAGGCAGCGGTCCCAGTCGAAGCTGAGGTTGTGCGATACGATGGGCAGGTCGGCGGCGAAATCGCGGAAGGCGTCGTAGACCTGCCGGGGCGGATATCCATACGCGCGGAGGTATTCACGCGTGTAGCCATGGACGGCCACCACCCGGGACGAGATCGGCACGTTATGGTCTAGGAGCATGCGGAAAGGGGTCCCGACGGGCTCCCAGCCGTGCATGAGCTGACCGGCCAGTTCGACGACGTGGATGGGGGCCTGAAGGCCATCAGTCTCGGTGTCGATGATGATCCAACGGATGTCCTGCATAGAAGCGTCGTGAGCGCAGAGGGCTAGATAGGAGCGGACGACGGCGAGTAACCGCTTTTTCCTCGGCGCGGGCCAACGAAGCATGATCCGTGAAAACTTCAAGTCGATCTTTCCGCTTTCGAACGTCCTGCGTGGTCCAACGCAGCTAAGCGATGTTCGGCAGTTCTTTCCGAAATCCTTGGTGCAGGTGATGCAAAAGGATGCACCGGAGCGACTGGACCTCAAACGTGTACAGCAGCGTCGTGGCCACCGTGATGGCATCCCTGCGCTCCGTGCGGACCTCGCTGGTATTCTTCGACACCAGCGGCGTGGACACGACCAAGAAGCTCGCCGACCCCGTCGACGTGCTTTTCGGCTCCCCAGCAAGTTACCGGCTATACAACTGACGGGCCGAGATGATCCGCCCGTCCTGTTCCTTGACGACGACGAGCGTGATGCCCGTGGCAGCGTGCTCCCGTCCGAGCCTGCCCCGTCCGCCGATGGGCCACGTGCAGCCGCGATGGCCCCGGAAGCTGCTCGGCCATGGCCAGCAGGGATTTGCTCGTCGTGAACCTCGGGCGATCCACCTCGAAGGTCATGATCCGCTTTCAACGGTTCGTAAATCCGCCCGGTCGGCGGCCTGCGCTCTTGTTCTGGCGCGGGTTTATGGCATCGGTGACGGCCCGTGCCTTGCACGGCGCTCATCTCAACGGCGTCGTCGACCATAATGAGCCTCGTATGTAGCCCCCGACTATCGTCGGCGGTGACGAGCGGTGCGACGGCATCAAGGATTTTTTGCAATCCCGCGCCATATCTGCGCTGGAGGACCGAACCGTTGGGAAGCACGAACTTGTCGTTCGTGCGAGGCTGGTTTTTTCGTCGACCCAACCGGTGGTGACACCGGAAGATTTCGGTGCATATCAATTTTTTGCTTTTACTATTAAAAACGCTAAGTAATCTAAAAAGGAAGGTCTTATGAGTAAGAAACATGTTCCTTTACCCGGCAGCAACCGTCCAAAAAACAAGTTGGCAGTTAAGGTCGGCCCCGTTGATCCCAGGCGCCGAATCGAAGTGACCATCACCCTCAAGGGTCCGAAGATGCCCGACGCCGACTTCGTGCCGACCGGCCCGATGATACCAGCCGAGATGGCGGCGCAGTACGGAGCGAAGCAGGAAGACGCCGACCAGGTGGCGCGGAGCCTTGAAACATACGGTCTCAAGGTCGAGGAGGTGTTCCTGCCAACGCGCAGCATGCGCGTCAGCGGGACGGCGAAGGCGTTTGAAGCCGCCTTCCAACCCGCATTGTCGAATTATCGTAGCCCGGAACAAGGTGAGTACATCGGACGAGCGGGCAAGCTCATGGTGCCCGCCGAAATCCGAGGTTTGGTCCAAGGTGTCTTCGGGTTGGACGGCCGCCGAATGGCCCGGCGCAAAATTCAGGCATCCGGCGTCCCTGCGGGGATTTCGTCTGCCGCACCCTTGGCTCCGGCGGACCTGGAAAAACTCTATGATTTCCCGCCTGGCGATGCCGCCGGCCAGAAGGTCGCCATCGCGGAGTTCGGCGGCGGATATTTCGTGGAAGATGTCACGGCGTTCTGCATGAAGTTCGGTCTGTCGCAGCCAGCCGTACAGGCGGTATCGGTCAATGCGCCCGCCTACACCCTCAGTCAGATCCAAGCGCTGCCAGCACAGCAACGCAAGCGGGAGCTGGAGACCAGCATGGAGGTGACGATGGACGTACAAATCGTCGCGGGATTTTGTCCTAAGGCCACGATTTCGGTCTACTTCGCCAGTTTTGACCAGAAGGGCTGGGTCGATTTGCTCGATCAGATCATCAAGGACCAGCCCGTATCGCTCTCGGTCAGTTGGGGGCTCGCGGAGGATGACCCGGATTGGTCGTCCGCTGCCGTGGCAGCGATCAACGACCGCTTGAATCAAGCGCGGCTGCTGGGCATCACGGTGTGCATCTCCGCGGGGGACGATGGTTCGGGCGACCAGCTCACCGACGGCAGCGCGCACGTCAATTTCCCCGCGTCGAGTCCGTTCGTGCTGAGCGTGGGCGGCACCATGCTGCAAGGCGCGGCCGGCCAGGTAAACGAAGTGACCTGGTGGCAATCTCCGGGCACGCGGGTCGGCGGCGGCGGAGCGACCGGCGGCGGCGTGAGCGTGGTCTTCGACCGGCCCGCGTGGCAGTCGGTGAAGGTCAAGTCGCTCAACTCCGGCAGCCGGGATGGTCGGGTCGTGCCCGACGTGGCCGCGCTGGCCGGCGACCCGCTTTACGACCTGTTTTTCTTGCAAAAACCCTTTCCGGACGGCGGAACCAGCGCGTCTGCGCCCCTCTGGGCCGCGCTCATCGCCCGGCTCAACGCCAGTCTGCCTGCGGGCAAGCAACAGCGGTTCCTCACGCCGCTGCTCTATGCGGCGGGTTCAGGTGGCAAGCCACTGGGCCTGTCAGGCTTGCGTGATATCACCGCGGGCAACAATGCTTCGCAGCCCCAACCCGGTAAAGGCTACAAAGCCGGCGTGGGCTATGACGCGGTGACCGGCTGGGGCGTGCCCGACGGCGCGGCGCTGCTCGCGGCGTTGCTGGCGGTCTGACGCACGAGCCGCGACGCGGGTGTCGCGCTGGCGTTCTCACGGCTTTGCCCACACTTGGAGCAAAGCCGCGGCGGCAGGGCCGATGCGGATAGCGCGGTTGATCGGCGGCGAGATTTGCACGTCGAAATGGTACACACCGATTACCAGCAGCGAGTCGTCTGTGACCCAGTGGAGCACCGGTCCGTCGCTCTGGCCCTTTGAAATGTCAAATTCGTACTCGAGGAACGGTGCGTTGTAGTCGAGCAAATTGCCACGATCCGCTAGGAACTCCCCATACGGATTGGCCGGAAAACCCGCGACGCAGATGCGGTCGGGTTCCTGGGTTTTCAACCGTTCGAGCGGGTCGTCGTCATAAATGGCAAACGACAGCGGCCCGGGCACGCCCGCAATGGGGTTGGCGACCGATACCTTGCCCAGATCGGCTTTTTGCCGGGCGTCGTCACTGGTGCCACGGACCCAGACGAGTGACGAGGATTTGTTTCATCCAGCCGCTGTCATAGGCGCAATGACCCGCTGTGATGATCGTGCGCGGTCCGATGAGCCAGCCGCTGCCGATCAGCCGCGCATCGTCGGGGGCGGTCATCAACAAATGAACTTGCGCGCACCACGGCAGCATGGTGGGGTGAACCACCGGTTGGCGGTCGTCACCCGGCGGAATGACGGCCGCAGTCCGGTCGCCGGGCGCGGCCAGCGATTGGCCGAGCGGCGCGATCGGCCCCTCGGGAGGAGCGATGAGCACACGGGGCAGCGGCTTCAGCTTCGGGCTCGGCTTGGAATGCAGGACGAACTTCCCGGCGGCGCTGGCGGATGCAGGCGTCGGCGGGCGCGGTTGACCGAGCTGCGTCGTTCGGGCGACATGAAGACAGAGAGTGAGGTGCGTCGAAAAGTCTGCTGGATCGGTCGCGTACGCTCGGTGAACGCCGCACTACCGCATCCCGGCGGGCGGGCTAGATCCGGGCGTCACGGGCCCTGGTATTCCCGACGTCGGCTGTGCGCAAGGTGGCGTCGGCTCTGGAGCGGGCAAATCCAGATCGCCTTCGGGATAGACCGATGTGCGGCGGCGCGGCACCTGACCCAATTGAGAGCCACCCGGGTGATGGCTTTTGGCTCCGGTCATCGCGCCGGCCGTATCGTTCTGGTTGAGCAAGCCAGAGTTTGCACCGGTGCCGAAAGTGAACGGTTGGCGCGCGGCTTGGAGTGCATTCTGGGAGTTGAGGAGAGCCTGCTGATCGTCGAGCGTTTTTGCCGTGCTTCCAGCAAGCTCTGCTGCGGTTCGAGGTCGGCCACCTTTTGATCGACCTTGACGTTGACTTGGTCGGGATTGCGGCCGCAACGATCGAGGTCAAGGAACTGACCACGCCCGCTGCCGCTTTGAACGGACTCTTGCGGGTAATTTTGAAGGCAGTAGGATGATGAGCAGAGCTTTGGGCAGGAAGTGATATAAATCCACGCGCGCCTTTGTGTCGCTCTGGTAAATCTTGCCGCCCACGGACCCCGAAGAGCTTCTCAGCGAGGTGCAGCCCGAAAGTAGGACTGCTCCGAGGCAGACGGTGTACAAGCTTGCCAGCGGTGACGGACGGCGATCGCGTAGCAAAAGTCCACAGATTGCCAGACGCATGACTTGTCGTTAAACAATTACCGGATAGGCGGTCCCAGATTTATACAGTTTCTATGCGGATGCATGGGAAAGGGGCAACAAAAAATAACCCGGTTTTTGCATTGGCCCGCATCTGCATATGAAAAGGCTTGACGGCATCGCCGCGAGCGCATTACACCCCGTGTCAGGGCCACAAAAAAGGATAAATCGATGCCAACATTCCATTCAGATATGTTCCTCCTGGGTTGCGCCGGCGGGCTGTTGCCTGATGTGCTGCGCCTCATCAAGAACCGGTACGAAAAATTGGAAAAAGTCTACCTTCAGCCAAGTTTTTGGTTAGGTCTGGCCCTGCTGGTCGGCCTCGGAGGTTTGTGCGCGTGGCTGGGCGGCGCGACGGATTTCAAGGCGGCGCTTGCGTTCGGCTACGGCGCTCCGGAAGCCATCTCCAAGCTGCTCAGTGCGAGCGGCACGACCGGCACGGCCTCCACTTTAACCGCTCACGGGTTGGTGAGTCCCCTGCCGGAAAAATTCAACTTGCTGCACTGGTGGAAAGGCTGAATGGCGGGTGCTCCGCCGCCGCCGCGATGGAGCTACAGCGTTTGCAGCGGCATCGGACTCTCGTGGTCGGCCAGCACCACGTCTTATGCGGATTTATCTGACGTCGGGCGGCAGAGGCGAACTCCTCGCGTACGCTTCATTTCTGTCCGTGCTGCAAACGGCTGTGGCGTACGCCGTACAGGAAGTAAATGGCCAGGCCGATGGCGAGCCAGATGAAAAAGCGCGCCCAGGTCAGCAAGGGCAGGCTGAGCATCAACACCCCGCACATTCCCACGCCGATGAAGGGCAGGACCGGCACCAACGGCACGCGGAACGGACGCTCGCGCTCGGGCGAGGTCTTCCGCAGGCGGCACACGCCGATGCATACCAGGACAAACGCGAACAGCGTGCCGATGTTCGTCAGGTCCGCCAGCGTGCCGATGTCCGCGAACATCGCCACCGTCCCGACGACGATCCCCGTCAGGATCGTCGTCACATACGGAGTACGGAAGCGCGGGTGAATTTTGGCGAAGACCGGCGGTAGCAGGCCATCGCGCGCCATCGCCATGAAGATGCGCGGCTGACCCAGTTGGAAGACCAGCAACACGCTGGTCATGCCCGCCAAGGCCCCGGCACTGACGAATGCCTGGACGAGACGGTTGCCCGCGAACACGGTCGCCACGGGCGCGGAATCGTCCATGAACAACGTGTATTTCCTCATGCCCGTCAGCACGCCCGACATCAGCACGTACAACAGGGTGCAGATGATGAGGCTCGCGATCATTCCGATGGGCAGGTCGCGCTGTGGGCGTTTGGTCTCCTCCGCGGCGGTAGAAACCGCGTCAAAGCCGATGTAGGCGAAGAAAACGACGGCGGCTCCGCTCATCACCCCCGAAAACCCGTTCGGTGCGAATGGCACCCAGTTGGATTTGTGCACGTAGAACCCGCCGAACGCGATGACGAACACGACCACTACCAGCTTGACGATAACGATGCCCGTGTTGGCGCGCGCGCTCTCGCGGATGCCATAGATCAGGAGGATCGTCACCAGCGCCACGATGATGAACGCGGGCAGGTTGATGGCAAAGTGGTGTCCGAAGAGGACGGGCAGCGCCGTCGAGGAGAAATCCTGCAACGCGTCGCCTCCTTTCTCGATCAATCCCTGCGCGGTCGTGTAATCCGCCACGAGCCATAAAGGAAATTTCAGTCCGAACACCGAATAGCAAAATGCCAGGAAGTAGTGCGACCAACTGGATGCCACCGCCATGTTGCCCACGGCGTATTCGAGCACCAAATCCCAGCCGATGATCCAGGCGATCAACTCTCCGAGCGTGGCATAGGAATAGGTGTAAGCCGACCCGGAAACGGGGATCATCGCGGCCAGTTCGGCGTAGCACAGGGCGGCAAATCCGCACGCCACCGCCGCAACCAGGAACGAGAGCATGATGGCCGGACCCGCCGCCGGGCGCCCCGTGGCGAGCGCCGCGTGGGAAACGGCGCTCTGGATGAAGTTGAGCACCGGCGTGTCCCACGTGCTGCTGGTGGGATGGTCTCCCGCCGCGGCGGTGCCCGTCAGCGCAAAGATGCCCGTGCCGATGATCGCGCCGATGCCCAAACACGTCAGGTCCAACGCGGACAGGGATCGCTTCAGCGCCCGCTCGGGCTCCTCGGACTCATGGATGAGCAACTCGGGACTCTTGGTTTTTAGATAGGGCGAGTCTGACACGGCCCGAGGGTATGGGCGTTCGCGCGCAAAAGGTCAATGCTAGAATTCTCGCTGTCACAGTGTCTTTGTGGATGCGAGACAGACCGTGGATCGCCTCCGACGCGCAACGGGAAGCTGCCTTGACTCCCTACGGCGGTGCGCGAACTGTCTCCCCGGGCCGCTCCCGGCCCATCCCGTAATCCCTCTCGCCTTCACTTCCATGAACCACGTCCCCCTCGGCCGCAGCGGCGTCAAAGTCTCGCCCCTTTGTCTCGGCACCATGAACTTCGGTCCCCAGACCACCGAGGCCGACAGCTTCGCCATCATGGACCAGGCGCTGGAACTGGGCGTGCAGTTCTTCGACACCGCCGACGTGTACGGCTGGGTGCCCAGCGAGGGAGTGACCGAGCAGATCGTCAGCCGCTGGTTCGCGCAGGGCGGCGGACGACGCGAGAGCGTGGTCCTGGCGACCAATGTCTTCGGCACGATGGAGCGCGAGGGCAAGCCCGACCCCAACTTGTCGCGTGGACTTTCTGCGCGGAAGATCGTCCTGCAATGCGAGGCCAGCCTGAAGCGGTTGCAAACCGACTGGATTGACCTGTACCAGATGCACCACATCGACCGCCCCTGCCCCTTCGACGAAATCTGGTAGGCGATGGAAACCCTCGTGGCCCAGGGCAAGGTCGTCTACGTCGGATCGAGCAACTTCGCCGGGTGGGACATCGCTACCGCGCAGCAGACGGCAGCGCGCCGCAACTTCCTCGGCCTCATCAGCGAGCAGAGCGTGTACAACCTCGACAACCGCACCGTGGAACTGGAGGTGCTACCCGCCCTCGCGCCACTACGGGCTGGGCGTGATGATCCCCTAGAGCCCGCTGGCGGGCGGTTTGCTCGGCGGCGCGCTCGCCAAGCAGGAGAGGGGCCGCCGCACGGGTGCCGATTTCGAGAAACGGGTGGAGGGCAAACGCGGTCAGCTTGAAAAGTACGAGGCGCTTTGCCGCGAACTCGGTCACGGTCCGGGCGAGGTGGCGCTGGCGTGGCTGTTGAGCAACCCGGCCGTTACGGCCCCGATCATCGGGCCGCGCACGATGGAGCAACTCACCGGTGCGCTCGGCGCGCTGGATATCCAGTTTTCCGCCGAAACGCTCGCCAAGCTCAATGAAATCTGGCCCGGCCCGGGCGGTGAGGCACCGAAGGCTTACTCCTGGTAGCGCGCCTACGGCTTTTCGAAGACGATCAGGTGCTGCTGCGGCAGGTCATCAATCGTCTCTACCCAGCGCAGGCCCACCGCCTCCATTTCCTTGCGGGCCTGCTTCACAGTCATCTTGTGGTGGGGCAGGATCTGTACGGTGGAATCCTCTCCGCGGTACTCCACCTGGTACACCCGGCCGCCGGGCTTGAGTTCGCGCAGCACGGCGTGCATCATCTCCAGAGGATGGTCCCATTCGTGGTAGGTGTCCACCAGCAGCACGGCGTCCATCCCGCCGAAGGGTAGCTTGGGATCGACCGTCGTCCCCTGAATGGTCACGACGTTGGCCGTGTGCGCGGCGGCCTTCTTGGCCTCGACCATCTTGAGCAGATCGGCGTCAATGTCCTCCGCGATGATCTTGCCTTGCGGCACCAAGGGCGAGAGCTTGAGGGAAAAGTACCCGCTGCCCGCGCCGATGTCGGCCACGACGGCGTCGGGCTTGAGGCGCCGGCGCAGTTCGGCGACGAGTTTGTCCGTGCGTTCCTCCGCCTCGCGCGAGGGACGGTCGAGCCAGTCGGCCCCGGCGTGGCCCATGACCTGTGCGATCTCGCGTCCTGCATAGACCTTGCCGATGCCGTCCCGGCTGGGAGTAGTCTGCGTGTACGGCGACGGCTCAGCCGCTTGGCCGGGGGCGTGGGAAGCGGCGGCACACAGGATAACCACCAGCAGGCGGACGGGGGACGGGGTCATGCCCATGAGAATCGCTTCGGCGCAGGGAGATGGCCGCGCTGCCCGAGGTAGGATCGCGGCTGCCAGCATGTACTGACAGCGCCCAATCCTATTTGCCGCGTTGTGTTCCGGCGTTAACTTGCCGGATGATCCCCTCCACGGCCCCGTCCCGTCCGGCAACGAGCACCCGGAGAGCAACATGAGCCGCCGTCGTGCGCTGCTTGGCGTGGTCGAAGCGGTGGCCGCTTCCGGCGCGCTGACTGGGTCCGGGGCGGCAGCCCCCAAGGCCGATGTTGACCACGCGGACTCCGTCGACACGTTCGACGCAGGGCAGATCCGGGCCTTGGCCTCCGACGTGCAGCGCACGACGCTGGACGGTTACACGCCGTTGCTCGTCGGCATCAACCGAGCGTTCGAGAGCAAGGGTATCGACGTGGTCGTCGATCCGTTCATCGCCGAGTGGCGCACCGGCTACCGCACCGTGATCGACGCAATCCTCGCGGGCACCCGTCCGTGGGTGCCAACCGAATTGGTGTACGCTAGCGCGTCCGATGCGTTGCTTGACCAGCACAGCATCGGCGGCAGGTTGTCCGAACCGGAGCGCGCGGCGCTGAGCGACCTGTGGGCGAGACATTAGTGCGTTCGTTCAAGCCGGACGAGGGAGTCTACCGCCTCGTACCGATGAACCTCGGCATCCCAGTCAAAAACATCCTGATGGTGGCGTGCCACAAATACGACCTTGCGGGGGCTCGCCGCTTCGGCTTCCCGACAGGCTACGTTCACGTCCGCGCGAGTTGGGCCTTGCTGGCAAGCGCGACGTGCAGTCTGAGACGTTTATCGAGGTGACGGGCGAAGATTTTAACGACTTGGCCAGCAAACTGGTGGCGTGAACTGCCCGCGATGATCGTAGGCGGAAATTTGGAGCGCAGCATCCAAACAGTTCGCCTCGGAGTGCGGAAGGAGATAAAACCAAGGTGGATATCCTGCGTCTATGAATTCGTTTGTCCCTCTGCAAGATCCTGCGCCGGTCGTCTCCATCCTCTCACAGATTTCAATTTTCGGCGGGGTGAACGACGCCCAGCAGAACGCGATCTTCAGCCGCCTGGAAACGGGTTTTTTGGGGCAAGGACAATTCGTGTTCCAGAAGGGCGATCAACCCTCTCACATTTACATCATCAAGCGCGGGGCCATCGAACTGTTCATCCCGGACAAGGAGGCCATGGTGGAGAAGAAGAAGCTGGGTGTGGGCGAGTGCTTCGGCCAGGTGGCGGTGATGAGCATCCACCAACACACCATCTCTGCCGTGGCCTTGGAGGACACCGAACTGATCGTCTTTTCCAGGCGCGCTATGCATCAACTTCACCACGAAGACCTACCGTTGTTTGCCTTGTTGATGACCAACATCGCGCGTGAATTGGCCCGCAGGCTCCAGTTTATGGACCAACTGCTGCTCGAATCGATCCACGCGCACGATCCCGGCAACGGATTGGCTAAAATCAGCGCTCACTGACTTTGTCTGCGTTCCTCGGCCGGGCCATCCGCTTCCAGGGTCCGTCTGCGGGCGCAGACCCGGGGATGGCCGACGAACCAGGCAATTTTCCCGGATGGAATAACGAAATTGGGCAGAGCTGGATTCGAACCAGCGAAGGCGTAAGCCAGCGGATTTACAGTCCGCCCCGTTTGGCCACTTCGGTATCTACCCGTTTCTCGCAGGATTCCTCGTCCGGTGGGGCAACGAGCGAAGCAGTCAGCCGGGCAGGAAGCAGGGAGACAGACTTTATAGGGGAATCACCTCGCCTTGGCAAGGGACGCGATGAAGTTTTTTGAGACGCACGCTTCAACCGCGGATTTCGATCCGCTTGATCGACACCCGCTCCAACGGGTAATCGTTTGTGTCGCGTCCGCGGCGGCTGATCGAGTCCAAAAATTCCAGGCCGCCTGTCACCTGGCCGAACACCGTGTAATCTTTGTCCAACTCGGGCTCGGGCCGCAGAACGATGTAAAACTGGCTGCCGTTTGACGCCCGCGCGGGGTTCAAGGTCGGAGGCAGCGCCGCCATCGCCACCGCGCCGCGTAAATGCTTACGCCGGATTTCGGCGGGCAGCGTGTAGCCCGGGCCGCCCGTGCCCGTGGCGCTACGATCCTTCTTGCGGCTGAGCGGATCGCCCATTTGCACCAACGTCTCGGGCACGATGCGGTGGACGCTGATGCCGTTGTAAAAGTTTTTCTCCGACAGTTGCATGAAATTGTTCACGGTCGCAGGGGCATCTTGGTCGAAGAGCTGGATCGTCACTAACTGCTCTTCCTTCGTGTTCTCGACCAGCAGGTGCAGGATCGCTTGCGACGCCGAAAGGCGTGGCGCGCAGGCAATGAATGCGCATGCGGCCAGGAGACAAAGGAAGCGGGGGAGGGATGAGGTACTCATAGGGGCGGAAATGGCAGAGGAGAGACTTCCACAGGGCAAGGGGCCGAGGCAACCGGAGTTTCGTCCGCTGAATCGGCCGGGAGGACCGCCAGGAGCCGGGTGCCTGCCGTTTCCGAACCACGCCGGACGTAGCCCAAGGCAAGGTAGGCCGCTCCGCCATGCCCCGCCGACGACACGGCGCTCGTGATCGTGCCGACCGGCTTGGCACCGGGAGCCGGCTCGCCATCCTCGCCCGGCAGCAGCAGGTTCATGCCGGGATAAAGCGGCGAGGCGTCCAGCGCGCGCAGGCCGCACAGTTGGCGGTTGACATGCCCCACGCTCTTGATGCGCGAGACGACTTCCTGGCCGATGTAACAGCCCTTGGTGTAGCTGACGGCCCGATCCTCAATCCCGGCTTCGGCGGGCAGGGTGTTCTCGTCGAGTTCCGCGCCCCAGCGCGGCAAGCCCGCGGAGATCCGCAGGGATTCAGCCCCATCTTCGTTGAGCAGCGTGAAGCCCACCCCGTGGACCCGCGCGCGGATCGCCGCCTCCTGCGCCGCAGGGTAGAACAGGTCCACGCCCGCGCGTCCCAACCGAGTCGAGCGCACCGCCTGCACTTCCGGTCCGAAGCCGGACAAGCCGTCAACCGCGGCCCCACCGAAACCAATCACGTGCAGGAGGCCGAGTTCCTCGGTGGCATCCTCGATCCGCACGTCGTCGGCGATGATGTAACGGTCCAACCTTGCAAGCAGGGCTCCGCGCAGTTCCGGCTCCGCGTCGATCAGTAGACTTTCCCCGGAGGCATGGACGAAGGCGTCCGCGCACAGCTTGCCCTTGATCGTCATGACGCCTGTATAGAGCGAGGCGTCGGTAGAGGCCTGGCGGACATCGTTGCTGACCTGTCCATTCAGGAAGCGCACCCGGTCCGCCCCGACCAGCCGCAGCTTGGCGCGGCCGGACAGGTCCAAGTACAAATTTTCGGTCGGCAGGGCAAAGGACATGGCAGCAGGAATCGTTTCAGTGTTCCGTGGTCGCCACCGGGCTGGATTCCGGCGGCATTGGCGGCGGCTGGAGCGAGCCCTCCGGCGCTGCATCGGACGCTCCGGACGGCTTTTCAGCGGGAGTCGCGGGCTCGGCGGCGACCGGCGCGGGGGCGGACTCCTCTCGATCCGTCCCTGCTTTTTGCCTGGACGCGGGCGGTTTAAACAGGCCGCGCAGGACCTGAAAGGCTCCCTGTTTGATGCCGACACGGGCAAACCCTGTCCCGGGCCGGGCCGGGCCCGCAGCTATGGCGGCTGTCCCGCGTGGTGCCACCGTTTTGGGCGAGGCCGCCGTGGGTTCCTCGCTCGGGACGGCGGGCGGCGAAGACGCGGGGCGGTCCGGAGCACCCGCCAAGTCCGTCCGCACGGTGCCTTCCGGGACGGGATAAAGCTGGCTCACACAGCAGAAATCCTGGTCCGCCCAGCCGTTTGCCATGCCGAGCGAGAGCACCTCCGCGGTGGTCTCGGTCACAGGCAGCGAAAGCTCCAGCGCATCCGCCAGGTTCAGCGCCAAACGCGCGTCCTTGAGCATGTGCTTGAGCGAGAAGTTCGGCTCGAAATTCTGCGCGATCATCGCGGGCAGCTTCAGGTCCGACGTGCCGGAGCGGGAGCCGTTATTTTCCAACGCCTCGACGAATTGGTGGTCGCCCACGCCCGCCGCGCGGACGAGCGCCAGCGCCTCGGCCAACGTCTGCACGGTGCTGGCCGTGATCATGTTGGTGGCAATCTTGAGCACGGAAGCGTCGCCCACCTTGCCGACATGGACGACCCTTTTGGAACTCGCCTCCAGCACCGGGCGGATTTCCTCCAGCGCGTTCTGGCTGCCGCCCACATAGTAGACCAGTTGCCGGTTCAGCGCCGCCGCTTTGCTGCCGGTGAACGGCGCGTCGAGGTAACGCGCGCCTTGGCCCTCGATGATCGCCGCCGCCTGCCGTGCCGCCTCCGGCGAGACGGTGGCGTGGCTGGCGAAGAGGTGGCGCGGTGAGAGCGCCGCGGCGATGGTGCGTGTGACCTCCAGCAGCGCCGCGTCGTCGCTGACGAAGACCTGGATCACGTCGCTCAAGTCCGCCACTTCCACCACGGAGCCCAGGAAGTTCGGCGCGCGGTGCGGCGAGCGGCTCCAGACGTACACCTGGTGCCCCGCGCCGCGCAGGTTAGCGGCGACCCGGGTGCCGATAATACCCAGGCCAATGACGCCGACCTTGATCCTGGGTTTGCGCGAAGCGGGAGAGGACATCGTTCAGGACAGGAAGTTCTCGATCTTGGCGTTGTCGCGCAGCCGCTGCACGACCTTGGCGGCGGCAGCGCTCCGCTTCTGTTGGATCAGGAACCCCTCGATACTCTTGCTAGCATCGCCCAAGGTGGCGGTGTGGGAGGCCTTGCGGTCCGTCAACAGGATGAGGTGAAAACCGAAGGGGCTGCGGACCGGTGGGCTGACCTCGCCCACCTTCAGCTTGAACGCCGCATCGCCGATCTCGGGCAGGACGCGCTCGCGCGTGAAAGGCCCCAGGTCGCCGCCCGCGTTCTTGGAGTTCGGATCATCGGAATCCGTGCGGGCGACGGCGTCGAATTTCTCGCCTTTCTTGAGGCGTGCGTTGATCGCGTTGATTCGGTTCTCGGCGGCGAGCACATCCTCCGGTGGCGCGTCGCGACGCACAGCCACCAGAATGTGGCTGGCTTGCACCATCTCAGGCACATCGAACTGCCCGGGAGGCGCGTCCTTGTAGAACTTTTCAACCTCCTGAGGAGTCACCTTGGCGTCAGTGCCGATCTGCTTTTCCAGCCACTGCTGTTGGGCGATTTGGCCTCGGATGTTCGCGCGGATCTTGTCGGGGGTCTGGCCGCTTTTCTTGATCTGGTCGTCGAAGGCACCGTCGGGATATTGTTTTTGCAGGTTGGCGTAGGTTTGCTCGACCTTCAGGTCGTCCACGGTCTCGTCCTTGGCCTGGGCGGAGATCAGGCGGTCGTCGATGATCTGGCTCAAGACAGAGACGTAAGCTTCCTTCCGCTCGGTCGGGGTAAGCTTCTGGAGGCTGCGCCCGTTGCTCGCGAGTAGCGCCTCGGTCACTTTCTGGAGGTCATCGCGGTTGATCGGCTGGCCATCGACCCGCGCGACGGGGTCAGGCAGCGTGTCCGACCCATCACTCGGGACGCCGATCGTGTCCGCGGTCAGCGGCCGTGGAGTGGTGCCCGGCGTGAGGATCGGCTTTTTCGGAGCACCCGACTTCTGGGCGTGGGCGATGGGTGCGCCGAGGTATCCCGCCAGGAGGAAGGCTACCAGCCACACACGCGTACCGCAGGGGAGGGGGGGCGAGGGGCAAAAACGTTCCATAGCGGTAGATGGAGCCATTTTCGCCCGCCCGGGACCGGATGCCAGCGGAATTTTGCGCGTCCGCGCCCGCCGGAAATGGTACACCCCCGGCGGAATGGCTCCCGCCGGGGGTGAACGAGACACCGTCGCGGCACGGAGGCCGGTGCCGCCTAGTTATCGTGCTTTTTCTTGTCATCGTCGCCCTTGCCCTGTGACGGCGCAGGCTGTGGCGGGTGCTCGGCGTGACGCGCTTCCCGCTCCGGCTGGGCCGCCTGAGGTTGCGGCTGCGCCGTTGGTTGCTGCGGCTGACGCTCGGTGTGGCGCGTCTCCCGTTCCGGCTGCGGCTGGGACGGTTGCTGACGCTCAGCCCGGCGCGCATCGCGGTCGGGATGCGCCTGTTCGGGTTGCGGGGCGGAGGCTGGCGGCTGTGCATCGCGCTCGGCGCGCCGGGCATCACGGTCCGGGTCGGCCGATTGCGACCGTGGCTGGCCTTGCTGCGGCTCTGCGCGGCGCGTGACTTCCCCGGCGTCCTGCTGCGCGGCGGGGGAAAGCGCAGGGCTCTGTGGGGCCTGCTTCTGTGACTCGTGACCCTGCCGGGCCGGGGGGGGGGGGGGGGGGGGGGGGGGGGGGGGGGGGGGGGGGGGGGGGGGG
>CALMAQ010000329.1:0-757 GCA_937859745.1 uncultured Verrucomicrobiota bacterium
AAGAAACCCAGCGGGGCGGGTGCGCGGAGGCAGCGGATCAGGGTGGAGGCGGGCATGGTGGATGGAACGGATTCCCAAGCAAATCGCAGCGTGAGTACGTTTAGCGCGTCTGGGGCCGAAAGTCCAAGGCAGGGCCGGACCGCGTTTACGCTGGCCCGCCAGTCCCGGCCGCGAACTTGTAGCCGAACCCGCGCGCGGTCAGGATAAACTCCGGGTGGTGCGGGTCCGTCTCGATCTTGCGGTGCCGGGTGGCCACGAAGCGGTTGATCCTGCGCGGGGTCACGTTGACCCCGTGGCCCCACACGCGGTTGAGAATTTCCTCGCGGCTGAGCGCCTGGCCCGCGCGCTGGAGGAAGAAGTGCCGCAGGGCGAACTCTTTGGGCGATACTTCCACGGGTTCCCCGGCTTTCGTCCGCGGGCGCGCCCCCAGGTCGAGCACTAGTCGCCGAAGGTCCAGCGGTTCGGCTCGCCCGCGCGGCGGCGGCGCGGGAGGACCTCCGCGCGGGCGGGCGATTCGCGCACGGAGAACGGTTTTTTTGACGTGGTCGTCCGCGCCCAGTTCCCCAGGCCCAGGACCATGTCGGACTCCCCGCCCTCGGCGGTGAGCATGAGCACGGGCGTCCCGAGGCACCCGCGGCGCGGGCGGCGAGCGTGGCGCTGGCGGCGTCAAGAAACTGCTGGTGGCGCGGCCGGGCGGGCTAGCGCGGCGCGGCCTCCGCGGGGACGGCGGCGGCCGGAGCGGAGCGGTCGGCGAAGA
>CALMAQ010000329.1:767-11248 GCA_937859745.1 uncultured Verrucomicrobiota bacterium
CATCGGCCTCCTCGTTGGCGATGCCCTCGAAAAGGAAGCGCACGGCGAAAAGCGTCGGCAGCAGCGGCAGCAGCACCAGCGTGCGAAGCTGCGGGGGATTGACCTCGAAGGGACCGCGCGCGCATGGTTCAAAGGCGGAGGGCGGAAGGACGGAACGTCTGCCTGAGATGCCGCGCTACAGTTTACATCGGTTTGCGTGTATCCTGCATCCTGTATCCTTGCCGCGTCACCCCTTTATGAAATACCAGGCTGCCATCTTCGACATCGACGGAACCCTGCTCGACTCCGTTGACATGCACGCGGAAGCGTGGCGGATCATCTTCGAGCGGCACGGCAAGAACATCCCGTTTCCGGAAGTGCGCGGGCAGATCGGCAAGGGCGGCGACCAGCTCCTGCCGGTGTTTTTCTCGCCGGAGGAGATCGAGGCGCACGGCGACGAGATGGAGGCGGAGCGCGGCAAGCTGTTCAAGAAGAATTTTCTGCCCAACGTGAAGCCGTTTCCGGGTGTGCGCCCGTTGTTCGAGCGCATGAAGCGCGACGGCCTGAAGCTGGCGCTCGCCTCGTCGGCGAAGAAAAGCGAACTAGCGCACTACGCCGAACTGCTCGAAATCGACGACCTCATCGAGGCCGGCACTTCTTCGGACGACGCGGAGAAGTCCAAGCCGCACCCGGACATTTTCCAGGCTGCCGTCAAGAAGCTGGGTGAGTTGCCCGTGGGGGCGACGCTGGTCATCGGCGACACGCCCTACGACGCCGAGGCCGCCGGGAAGATCGGGATCAAAACGGTGGGCTTCCGGTGCGGCGGTTTCCCGGAGGATGACCTGCGGAAAGCGGGGGTCGTCGCGCTGTACCAGGACCCGGGGGATCTGCTGCGGCAGTACGAGAATTCGCCGTTCGCGGAGAAGTGAGGGAAGGCAGAAGGCAGAAGGGAGCAGGATGCAGAATACAGGATGGCGAATGCGTGCGGTCTTCTGCCTATCCCAGAGGAGTGGGCGGAGAACCGCATCCTGCGCCGACATCCATCATCCGTCATCCTGCATCCTGCCGCTCTCTGCCCTCCGCCCTTCCGCCTTCCGCCACTTCCCGCTTGCCCCTGCGCCCCGTACAAGGTACATCTCCTGCTGAGATTCAGTCTCAATAAGCACTTTCATGAGCGCGAAGAACCTCCACCTGTCCGCCGAAAACGGCGTGTGGCGGCACATCCACGGCGAATGGCGGCAACTCTTCGGCAGCTTTGCGCGCGCAGGGATCAGCATTGAATACCACCAGTTCCGCGCCGACAAGGAACTCGACTGGAGCCGCTCGTTCCACGCCGACAGCCTCGAAATCTGCCTCAACTTCCAGGGTAGCGGACTCCTGCGCCTCGGCGGGCAGGAAACACCCCTGGGTGTCCGCAGCGTCGCGTGCTACGCGCCCGGCCACCGCGCCCGGGTCACGGCCACGCGCACCCCGGGCGAGCACCACCACTTTCTCACCGTCGAGTTCTCCCGCGAAGCCCTCGCGCGCCGCGTCGGCGCGGCGGAAGCGGCGCTGCACCCGCCGATCCGCGCCTTCCTGGCGGGCGGCCCGGCCGCGGAAGCCTTCGCCACGGCCGAACCCATGCCCCTAGCCGTGCAGAACATCGCGCGCGCCCTCGCGGAGCCCACCGTCCCCGCCGACACCGCGGCGGGCGCGCTGTGGTACGAATCGAAAATCCTCGAACTGCTCTCCCTGCTCGCCTTCGCCCCCGCCGCGCCCGCCGGGCAGGCGGCGGAACTGTTCTGCGACCGCCAGAAGCGGCTCTCGCGTGAGCGGGTCGAACAGGCGTGCGCGCTGCTCGCGCGCGACCTGGAAAACCCGCCCAGCCTGGAGATGCTCGCCAACGAGGTCGGCTGCGGCGCATTCCATCTCAGCCGGACGTTCTCGCAGCAGGTCGGCCAGACCGTGCCGCAGTACCTGCGCCAGTTGCGGCTGGAACGCGCGGCCAAGCTCCTGCGGGAGGGCAAGCACAACGTCACCGAGGCCGCGATGGCCGTCGGCTACAGCAGCCTGAGCCATTTTTCCAAGGCGTTCTGGGAGGCGTTCGGCTGCTGCCCCGGCCTGTACGGCAACGCGAAGCTGCGCGCCGTGACGCAAAAGGCGCGCGGCAAGCGATGATCAGCGGCTCCGCGCCCAGCTGTTGACCTCGGGCAGCAGGCGCGCTTTCAGGTCCGCGTCCGTCCGGATGCTCTCGGCAGATTTTTTCACCTGGGTCGGATCGACCGTCACCCCCGGTTGCCGGGCGTAGCTTTCCAGTTCGTCCGCCCGGGCGGCGTCGTGGAACGCCCCGTAGAAGATCGGCACGTACAGGTTTTTGGCCATCGGCGATACTTTGGCCAGCAGCCGGTCCAGGTTGGCGCGCAGGAACTCCACCGTCCGCCCCGGTTGCTCGCCCGGCCCGGACACCCCGGCCAGCAGGGTGCGCTGCTCGATGCTGGGAGTCTCGTCCCGGGCGGCCAGTTCCAGGGTCCGCTGCGCGTGCGCCGGGTCGGCGGCCCCGGCCAGTGCGAAGTAGAAAAGCTGCTTCTGCTCGTCGCTGGCCGCTTTCCCGGCCAGGATCAGCAGCGCGTCGTAAGTCGCGTCGTCGGCGTGATGGCCGGCCACTTCGCAAACCGCCCGGCGGATGTCCGGCGGCAGGGCGTCGGGGTCATGGACGAAGGCGGCGAAACGCTCCCGGCACCCGGCGACGACCTGCGGATCGTCGAAGAAGCCCAGCCGCTCGATCAGGGCCGAACGCAGCTGCTTGGCGGGCGCGCCCTCGCCCGGCGCGGGCTGCCAGCCGTAGTGCGCGAAGACCGGCCGCAGGACCGCCGTCATCGCCTGGCGCCATGCCATCCGCGCCGCCGGGCCGCCGCCGACGTAGAGGCGATCCACGCTCGCGGCCACCGCGCACACCTGCTCCCACACGAGCGGGTTGGTTTCTTCGGGTCGTAGCGCCTGCGCCATTTGCAGGTAGGCCGTCACCGGGCCGAGGTCCGCCTGCACCGCCGCCCAGGCATCGCGCAGCAGGTTCTCCTGGTCGGGCGCGGAGAGGGCGTTGAACCGTGCGAGCAGCGGACGCAACGACGCCTCGTCGTAGGCGACCCGGTAGTAGCCGCTCCCCCCGGCGTTGAACTTGGGCGAATCTCCCCCGGCCGGAATCGGCATGGTCGTGTCCGCTTCGAGCAACAGGCTGCCGTGCGTCTCCGGGCCGCTGGCGACGTCAGTCACGGGAATTTTCCAGCGCAGGGGCGCGGCCTGCGGATCGTGCACCGTGAACCGGCGCTGGCTGAGCCGGACCTCGCCGGGCTTGGCGGGGTCCAAGCCGACGCTGACCAGCGGGAAGCCGGGCTGCTCGGTCCACCCGGCGGCGATCTCCTGGACGGACTGGCCGCTGGAGTCCGCCAGCGCGGCCCACAGGTCGGCGGTCGTGGTGTTGCCGTAGGCGTGCGCCTTCATGTAGCGGCGCAGGCCGTCGCGGAACTGGTCGGGACCCAGGAAGCTTTCCAGCATGCGGATGAACCCCTGGCCCTTGTTGTAGGTGATCTCGTCGAAGGCACGCACGGCGTCCATCTCGTTGACGACAGGCTGCTGGATGGGGTGCGTGGTGGCACGGGCGTCGGAGGCCATCGCGTAGTCTTTGTTCTCGGCGATGTTGCCCCAGTATTCCCAGCCGGGATTGAAACGGTCGGTCGCGGTCTGGCCCATCCACTCGGCAAACCCCTCGTTGAGCCAGAGGTTGTCCCACCAGGCCATCGTCACCAGGTCGCCGAACCACTGGTGGGCCATCTCGTGCGCCACGACCTCGAACACGCGCTGCTGGTGCGCCTGGGAACTGGCGGCGGGATCGTGGAGCAGGGCGGCTTCCGCGAAGACGATGCCGCCCCAGTTTTCCATCGCGCCGCCGAAGGAGCTGCCGCCCGAGACGGCGATCAGGTCCAGCTTGGGCAGCGGGAATTTGACCCCGAAATAGTCGTCGTAGAAGTGGAGGATTTTCTCGGCGCTCGCCAGCGCGTACTGGCCGTGCTGCACGCGGCCTTTGGGCGCGAAGACGTGGATGGGGATGCCGTCCGCCTCGCCGCCGATCTGCTCCAGGTTGCCCACGGCTAGCACGACGAGGTAGCTGGCCATCGGCGGGGTGGCCTGGAAGGTGTGCAGCACGCCCCCACCCGCTGCCGGGACCGACTTGTCCAGCGGCATGTTGGACACGGCGGTCAGACCCTTGTCAGCCTCGGACAACTCCACGCCGACGCGGAACTTCGCGCGGAACGAGGGCTCGTCCCAACAGGGGAACATCCGCCGCGCGTCGGTGGGCTCCATCTGCGTGCAGAGCATGGTCTCCGGCTTGCCGTCGGCCCCGGCGTAAGTGGATGCGAAGAGGCCCGCGCCATTCTGGTTGATCTTGCCCGTGAAATGCAGGTCCAGCACATAGGTGCCGGCCGGCAGGGCTGCCGGGAAGGTCAGGGTGCAGGTTTCCTTTGCCGCATCCAAATCCACGCGGGGGCGCAGGAGCGTGCCGTCCGCATCCTTGAGTTCCGGCACGGTGATTGCCAGGTCCTTCGCATTGAGCACGAAGCGGTCGGTCGGCGTTTTCACCGTTACCTGGACCGTCTCCTGCCCTGCGAACGTGCGCTGGCCGATGTCGGGCGTCAGACGCAGGTCGTAGAACGTGGGTACTACATTCTTGGGTAACTTGCCCGGCGTGGACTCGAAACGGAAAGGTTCCTCCGCCCGTCCGGCTGGTGGGCAGCACGCGGCAGCAGCGAGCAGGCAGAGCAGGGGCTTGTGCATGGGCATCCCTACACCATGCACGCCGCCGCGCCACCCTGTTTTCACGGCCCTCTCTGCCAAGTAAAACCACGGCCCACTCAAAACGCCACCGTCGAGCGCACCCCCAGCACCAGCGCGTCGTGCGAACCGTTCGCGCCGCTCGGATTGAACACGTATTGCAGGTCGGGCTGCACGCTCCACCACGGCGCGAGGGTCACCCGGTAGGTCGCCTCGAACACCGTCTCCGAACTGTAGCCGGGGCCGCCCTGCGCCCGGTCGGCGCGCGAGAAGGCGTTGCTCACGTCGGAATGCGCCACGGCCACCCCCGCGACATCGCGGATGCGGCCGGGCACGAAGCCCGTGAAGTCCAGGCCGCCGTCAAGGTAGTAGTTGACGAAGTTCGCGTCACCCGGCGCGTAGCCGCCGCGCACGAACAGGCCCACCGTCCGGCCGCCGGACTTGAGGAGTTCCTGGTCCATCACGCCGTACACCCCGAAGTTGGTGCTGCGGCTCTCCACCACGCCCGTGCCCAAGGCCTCCCGCGCCTGCGAGCTGAACGTGGGGAAGTCGCGGCTGCCCGTGTGCACGAACGACCCGAGCTTGTACGTGCCGACGAGCCCGCGGTCGTTGGGCGACTGGTTGCGCAGGTAGGCTATCTCCGAGAAGATCAGCGCGCCGTCGCCGCTGCGGAGGTTGAAGTTCGTGCCATGGTTGTTCTGGTCCTGGCTGCCGCCGCTGTCGCCGCCGTACACGCCGGCCTGGAAGGAGAAAAACGACACGGGCTGCACGGCCAGGCGCACGCCCGGCACCGCCACCGGGTAGATGGGCGGGTCGGGCAGGTTCGCGCCGACCAGCGTGAACGCCCCCAGCGTGCCGTTGACGAACAGCGAACTGTTGGTGCTCGTGAAGAACTCGGCGTCCGCCGCCAGCACGCCGATGCGCAGCGAGGCGCGCTTGCGCAGGAACGTCTGCTGGAACCAGAGCTCCTGCAACCGCACCGTGTTGTACCCGGCGATGTTGCTGACGTTGGAGAAGTCACCCACCTTGCGGACCGAGAGCCCCTGACCGTGGATCCACAATGCGTTGACGTGGAACGTCAGGTCCGAGGTGAGGCCCCGGGTGAGCCGGTCCACGTCGATGTCCAGCGGCACGTTGAGCAGGCCGTCGTAAGTGATGCCCTGCGCGATGCCGCCGGTCGGGTTGCCCTGCACCTCGCCGATGTAAGCCGGCGAGATGGCCACGCCATATTGTTGCAGAGCCTCTGTCCGCAGGCCGCGGAGATCGCCCAGCAACGTCTCGCGCCGGAAAAGCGTCCGGCTATCGCCTTCCAGGCCCTCGGGGATCAGGGGGTTGGCGGATGCCGGGTTCTCGCCCGGTGCCAGGGGATTGGTCTGGTCGGGGCCAGGCAAGATGTTCGTGGCGGCGCGGGCGGTGAAGCCCCCCGTCGTTACGCAGGCCAACGCAGCCAGCAACGGGAGGAGGTTTTTGGTGGGTTTCTTCATACAGCTTTGGTTGGATCGGGACATGGCGGGTGCGTCTTCACGCACCGGAACATTTGCTCCGGCCCGCGAACGGGTGACTAATCAGAGAGGCGGGGACGGAACGCCGCGCTACACGGCGGCGGGTTCCTGCGGACGGCGCGCCGGTTCGTCCGGGCGCACGCCGGGCACCGGCAGCCCCGGCTGGCCGCGTCCGGCGGACCACTTGGTCCAGAGCCACGCGCCGCCGACGTACACCAGCGCGAGCGGCGGGATGAGCAGACCCTCCCAACTCGGGTAGAGGCCCAGCCACAGCCCCGTCCAGTTGGGCAGGTGCAGGCCCGGCACCGGGTGGACGGGCAGCCAGCTCACCGTCTGGAACAGGCGCACGGTCGAGCCCAGGAAGCTCACCATGATCGACACCACCAGTACGCCCGTCACCACCAGCAGCTTGCGGTAGGGCAGCTTGACGCCGAAGCGGAACGTCAGCGCGCCGATGGCCACGATGAACAGCGCGCCCGCCGCGATGCCCACGCCCGCCGCGGCCGGGTTGCCGTCCATGAGCAGCGACTGCAAGAAGAGCGCGGTCTCAAAGCCCTCGCGGTACACCGTCAGGAAGCCGACCCCGAGCAGGGCCAGCTTCTCCCAGGCGCGCGTTTCGACGCCCTGCGCGGCCTTGCTCAGCGAGCGGATCTTCGCGTTCCAGCCCACCCAGTAGAACTTGTGGAACACCCAGTTGGTGACGATGAAGAGGATGAACACCGCCAGGATCGACACGACGGCCTCCAGCTTCTCGCCGTAGTGCGCCAGCGAGCGCAGGATCGTCTGCGAGAGCCAGAACGTCAGCCCCGTGGCGGCCAGCGCCAGCCACGCGCCGGCCGCGATGCCCTTGCGGGTGCCCGCCTGGTGCGCGCCGCGCAGCCCGGCCAGCAGCGCCGCCAGCACGACGACGGCTTCCATGCCCTCGCGGGCGACGATGCTGAACGCCGTGAAGCCCAGCGTCGTCGGGGACACGGCGGTCTTGAGCAGGCTCACCGAGCGGTCCATGCCGTCGAGCGTCGTCTGGTAGGCCGCTTCGAGTTCCTCCATCGGCGCGCGGCGGTCCAGCAGCGCCTTGACGCCGGGCTCCTTGTCGGTGCCGTCGATGAACGAGCGTTCCACGGCGCGGCCCAGTTCCGGGTCGCGCGGCAGCACGCGGGGCTCGATCTCGCTGTCGAAGGCCGTGTAGGCGTCCAGGCGCTGGCTCTCGGCCTCCTGCCACTGGTCGGCCTTGGCGGCGGCCAGCGAATTGTTGAGGGCCACGCGCACTTCCAGCGCGGTTTCCTCGATCACGTCACCCTTGCTCCCGGCGGAGCGGGCGCTGAGCTTGAAGTCGTCTTCCAGGATGCCGCCGATTTCCCTGGCCTGCGCGAGGACCTTCTCGTTGGGCGCGTACTTGGCGATGGCCAGGCGCAGGCCCTCGAACTTCTCCACCAGTTCGCGGTGGCGCGCCTTGTAAACGTCGGGCAGGTCGCGCTGCCACACGGGCCCGAGTTCGTTGACCAGCGACTGCGCCTGCTGGGTGAACTGCGTGGCCTCGCGGTATTCCAGCGCGATGAGCACGTGGCCGTTGGCCACGCCGTTGTGGTATTCCTGCGGGATGAGCTTGACGAAGCGCGCCAGCAGCCGCTGGAGCCGGGACACGTCGTTCTCCGTCAGGAGGTTGGGCAGGAGGCTTTCCACGTCCTGCCGCCAGAGCGCCACCTTCTCCATGTTGTCGGGCGTGTCGAGCGGCTCGGCCAGGGCGGGCACGGCGGCGGAATCCCGTTGCGCCGCCGAAAGCTCGGCGGCGGCGAGCAGGGAGGCGGGGAAGCGGGTCACGGCGCGGACCTCGGCTCCGTAGGTATCCAGGAAGGCGGCGTTGCCGTCGCCGCGCCGGATGCCGAGTTGGAGGTAGTCCAGCAACTGCCGGGAGCGCGTGACCTGCCAGCCGATGTACTCGCGGGCCAGCGCCTTGGTGACGTTGGCCTGCTTCGCCTGCTCGGGCGTGGCGTTCTGGAGCAGCAGCGCGTTTTCCTCGCCGCTGGCGAAGCGCGGCAGCGTCACCAGAGCGCGCCATTCGCGGGCCTCGGAGATGCGCCCGTCCTTCTGGGCGCGCAGCATTTCCAGCGCGGCAACGTGCTGGAGCCGTCCGCGCGCCTCGCCCACCAGCGCGGCGGGTGTCACGCCGGTGGGGAGGTCCAGCAGGACGGCCGAGGCCGGGTCCTGCACGGCGGGACGCAGGCCGTCGAGCAAGCGGGGCAGCGCGGCGGTCTGCTCGGGCGTCAGCGGCCCGGACTGGGTGTCGAGCACGGCGTCATCCAGCCGCCCCTCGGCGTCGTGGAAGGCGTCGGTCAGCGCGGCCCGGGCGGTCCCGGACAGCAAACCGCACCACAGGACGGCGGCGCAAAGGGCCGCGGGCAGCGAGGAGGTACGACCCGGCAGGAACGGGCGAAGTTTCATCGTGGAAGGAGGTCTCGGACGGTCGGGGCAACGCGGGATCAGGCGAGCGTGGGCTTGGGCGGCAGCTTCAGGCTCATCTCGGCAGCCATCTGCTTGAGGTGGGGCGTGAGCTGGTCGGTGTAACGTTTGGCCTGGTAGGCCAGTTCCTCGATCTCGCCCGCGGTGATCTTGCCGCCGCCCCGGCGCTCGCGTTCGTCCACCTTGCTGATGAAGCTCATGATCTGGGCGTATTCGCTCTTCAACTGCCCGGCCAATGCCGGGTCCTTCCTGGCCAGCTCGGGCAGGATGGCGTTGCACATCAACTGCAGGCTGAACATGATGCCGCGCATGTCGAGCACGCGGCTCTCGGCGACGTAGCGGCCCAGCGAGGCCTGCGGGTTGTAGCGCGAATCACGCCAGTCGTCGAAGTAGCCGTTGAGGGTGGGCGTCATCCACACGAGCGCGCCGACGCACTCGTCCAGCGTGGGCTGCCAGCGGTTGGCGATACCCTGGAGTTCGTCCAGCTTGCGGGCGCACTCCACGGCGGAGGCCAGCGCCACGTCCGCGCGCGGCAGCACCTTGGCGGGGGCGACCTTGGCGGCGGCCTCGGGGTTCAGGCGGGCGACGAACGCTTCCCGCGTGCCCCAGAGCGTGGGCTCGATGATGTAGTGGAACAGGTTGCCCTGGCGGTCGCTGAGAATTTTGCCGTCGCGGCTCCTGAGCACCAGCGTGGCGGCGGGCGAATCGGTCGTCGCCTCGCTCTTGGGCACGCCCGCGTCCAGGTAGGTGTCGAAATCGACCATCTGCCGGGTGCCCGCCGTGATGCCCTCGATGGTCTCGTAACCGTCGTTGTGGAAGACGCGGAAGTCGCCCTGCATCTTGGCGATGAGTGCCAGGGCCTCCGGGCCGTGCTCGGTGGCCAAGCGGTTGTAGTCGCCGCCGCAGCCGTCGAGGAGGCCCTGGTACTGCTCGGCGTTCTTGACGTAGTCGTGCGCCGCGGCGTCCATGCGCGCGACCTTGCCGGTGAGGTAGCTCTTCACCTCGGCGACCCCGCCGCCCTCGGCGCGGACGATGGCGGGGGCAGCGGTGAGCGCCCCGAGGCACAGGGCGACGGCGGCTACGGAAAATTTGGGGCGGACCGGGAGTTGCATGGTCCCATCCTGCCCGATGCAACGCGATCCCGCTAACGTGCGCTTGCGGTGGGCTGACGCTGAATTGCAAATTGGGCTGCCGCCAGGTTGCGGGGCATCCCCGCGCCTAGAGTCCCACGTGCCCGCCGAACGGCGGATGGAAGGTTGCCAGCGCGGCGGCGACCCAGGTGGGCGGCGCGGCGGCGAGGGCTTCGGCGTAGTCCACGAGGCGCAGGTCGTGCAGCGTGACATGCAAGGGCGTCGTGGACGGCAGCAGGTGCGCCAGGACGGGGCCGACATCGCGGAAGTCCGAGCGCAGGGTGGCGGCGTGATCCAGGAAGGCGGCGTAGTCCCGCGCCGCGAGCCGGTGAAAACCCGCCTCCACGGCGGCACGCGCCAGCGTGGCGGTCGAGGCGGCGGCCAGCGGCCAGCATTCCTCCGGCGGCAGGCCGTAGCCGGCCCCGTGGTGGATGGGGTCTGTCGTGGCGACGAGCGCGGCCCCGCTGGCGGCCAGCGCGGCCAGTTCATCCACGCCGGGCAGATCGGCGGGCGTGGGACCGGTCAGGATCGGGTAGCGGCACCCGACGCGCGGCGCGGGCAGGCCCTCGCGGCGGGCGGCGGCGTCCCCGCGCGCGCGGAAATGATG
>CALMAQ010000330.1 GCA_937859745.1 uncultured Verrucomicrobiota bacterium
GCGGATCGACGGACAACAACAGCTTCCTGTACCGCTACGTCGCCGGCGCCGAGGACCGCTTCGTGGGCGTGGTCGTCATGCGCGACATGCTCCTGAGCCCGCCCGACCGCCCCCTAGGCGAGATCATGTTCCACAACATCTTCGCGCTGACGCCCGACGAGGAAGTCGTCCACGCTATGCGCGAGACCATGCTGCGCCACTACCCGGTTTATCCCGTGGTGGACGCGGGGCAGCGGATCGTGGGCCTGGTGCGCGGCCAGTTGCTCTTCGAGGCGCAGGCGGTGGAACTCTCCGCGCAGGCGGGGACGATGGTCGGTGTGCAGGAAGAGGAACGGCTGACCACGCGCTGGCAGCGGTCGCTGCGGTTCCGGCATCCGTGGTTGCAGATCAACCTGGTGAGCACGTTCCTGGCGGCGGCGGTGGTCTGCGGGTTCGAGCACACGATCACGCGCGTGGCGGTTTTGGCGGCGTTCATGCCCGTGCTGGTGGGCCAGAGCGCGAACGCGGGCTGCCAGGCGCTGGCCGTGGCGGTGCGCGCGATGACGCTGGGCGAGTTGAACGCGCGCCGCGCGCGGTGGCTGGCGTTCAAGGAACTCAACCTCGGGTTGGTCAACGGTTTCCTGACGGGCCTGACGGCCGGGCTGGCGATGTACGCGGCGGCGCGCTGGCAGGGTTCGCCGCACGCGGCGCGGCTGGCGTGGGTGGTGGTCGGCGCGCTGACGGCGAGTTGCACGGTCAGCGGCTTCGTCGGCGCGCTGACACCCGTGGTGCTGCGGCGGCTGGGCTTCGATCCCGCGACGGCGTCGAGCATCGTGCTGACCGCCGTGACGGACGTGGTGAGCCTGGGCGCGCTGCTGGGCCTGGCCGCGTGGCTGGTGCCGTGAGGGTGAAGGCAGAAGGCAGAAGGCAGAGGTACGCTGCACCTTTTTTGCCTTCTGCCTTCCCTCACTCCCCGATGATCTTCACCAATACCCTTTTGTCCCGCATCCCATCAAGTTCGTAGTAGAAAATCTGCTCCCACGGCCCCAGGTCCAGCCGCCCGGCCGTGATCGCCACCACCACCTCCCGGCCCATGATCGTGCGCTTGAGGTGCGCGTCGGCGTTGTCCTCGCTGCCGTTGTGCTCGTACTGCCCATACGGCTTCTCGGGCGCGAGCCGCTCCAGCCACTTTTCAAAGTCGCGGTGCAGCCCGCCCTCGTCGTCGTTGATGAACACCGAGGCCGTGATGTGCATCGCGTTCACCAGCACCAACCCTTCCTTGACCCCGCTCTCCGCCACCGCACCCTCCACCCGCCCCGTCACGTTGAACAACTGCCGCCGCTTGCTGGCGTGGAACCACAATTCCTGGCGGTGCGATTTCATAAGTATTCGTCCCCGGCCTACTGCGCCAGATCGTTCGCCACCGAGTTCACGTCGAAGCCCACCGGCAGCGTCACCTTCGGGATGCTCTTGAGCGTGAAGTTGAGCACCACGCCCACGTCGCTGACCCCGTTGTTGTCCCGCACCGTCAGGCCCAGCGAGGCCACGAAACTCGTCAGGTCGCGGTAGATCGTGTAGCTTTGCGCCTGCAAGGTGTGGTCGGCGAACTCGTAGCGTTCCGAGAACGACGCCGACCAGTTGTCGTCGAACCGGTAATACACGTTGAGCCGCAGCAGGCTGCTGTTCACGAAGAACGGGTTGTGGTCCAGGTAGCGGTGCTGGATCGTGAAGCTCAGGTTGCGCGTTGCCTGCAAATCCAGCCGCGTGTCCACCTCCGTGAACCCGCTGCGCCCGTTGAACACCGGCAACTGCGAGTCCACCGTCAGCGTCGCCCACGGCAGCGGCTTGAACGTGATCTGGTTGAACAGGTTGGAAATGTTGGAACGCTGGTTCGGGTCGTTGCCCACCTGGAAGAACGTGTCCACCTCCAGCCAGTTGAAGGTCAGCGCGTCGCGCTTGGTTTGCAGCCGGTTGCGCACCCCCATCCGCACCACCGTCTCGTCGTCGATGCTGTCGATGGTCGTCTGCTGCGGGAAGTCGATGGGCTGGAGCTGCGTCGAGGGCAGCCGCCGGTCGAACTGCAACAACTGGCGCGAGGTCACCCCGAAGTCCTCCACCTCCAGGAAGTTGACGTAGGGCTGGATGACGTGCTGCATCTGGTCCAGGCCCCACGCGCGGTTCTCCACGTCGTCGTACACCTTGGAAATCTTGAACGACGCCTCCACGCCCGCGTCCACCACCGGCCGCACGATGTCGCCCCGCGGCTGGAACGCCTTGATGGCGTTGCGCAGGTTGATGTAGTCGAGGTTGGTCGGGTCGGCGGCCGAGAAAAGCTGTCGGTCGGTCGTGTCGTCGCCCGTGGTTTGCAGGTTGTAGGCGGCGGTGTTCGCCGGGGCCGAGTGCGAGTAGTACGTCGCGCGGAAGCCGACGCGCGGCACCACGCTCAGCCAGCCGAAATACGTGTTCGGGTAGGTGAACTGGTGGAACGTGTCCAGGCGCACCGCGCTGTAGTCGGGCAGCGGGCTGAGCGAGTCGAAGCTTCGCCGCAGGTAGCCGGCCGTGTTCTCGCTCTCGTAGAACACGCCGCTCTTCCACAACGGCAGCCGCGGCACGTCCAGCGCCAGCTCGGGCAGCCGCTGCGTGCTGTCGAAGAAGTTGTTGAGCTGCACGCGCGTGGTCAGCGTGGTGATGAACGTCGGCTGGTAGTACGTCAGGAAGAACTGGTTCTCCGGGTTGGGGTTCTGCGTGAACTCGGCCTCGTAGAAGTCCTGGAGCAGGTAGCGGTCGCTGATCTTGTCGATGTCCACCTTGAAGAACAGGTCGTCGGTGATGAATTCCGTGCCCGAGAGCTTGATGCGGTAGCGGTTGCCGTCCACGGGCAGGCGCGGGATGCTCGTGCGGTTGAGGTCGGGATGGTCGTCGTGGACGAAGTAGGTCAGCAGTTCCAGCGTCTCGGTGGTGCGGAGGCGGCGCGAGAGCGCCTCGCCCGTCAGCACCGTGCCGTCGTTCTCGTCGCCGCCGGACGTGTCGCTCGTGCGCGCGCCGGGCACGTTGTTGGGCGAGCGCGGGGCGGCGACGGGCTGGGCCGCCTGGGATTCGTCGTCGTCGCTGGCGTAGGGGCGCAGGTTCGAGCCGTCGGGCGGCGTCGGGCGCTTCTTGTTGGGCTTGTATTCCAGGTTGATACCCCCGGCCACGCCGCGCTCGGTGCGGTAGTCCAGCCGCACCACGCCCGTCAGGTGCTGGGTGATGGGGAAAGTGACGCCCGTGAGCAGGTAGGCCCCGTACTCGCTCGTGTAGCCGGGCGTCAGCGTGTAGCCGCTCTGCTGGTCCAATGACTGGTAGAAGTACGGGAAATAGAACACCGGCGTCGCGCCCACGTAGAGCGACGCGCCGACGTAGATGATGCGGTTGTCCGGGTAGATCCGCATCCGCCGCGCGTTGATGTGGTAGCTCGGCTCGGAGGAATCGTCCGTGGTGAACGTGCTCTGGCGCATGTTGTACTGCGCGCCCGCGCCGGGCGAGAACACGCCCACGCCGCCGAACTCGAACGGGGGCCGCGAGCCCTCGAAGTCCAGCGCGCGGATGCTCTTGGTGTCGAAGTTGTAGATGGCGTGGTTGGCCATCAGGGTGGTGTCCAGGCGGAAGATGCGCACGTTGCCGGTCAGTTCGGCCTCGTGAGTATCGACGTTGTACTGGGCCTCGTCGCAGTAGATGGTGGCGTCGTCGGTCTGGATGGTGACGCCGTGCGTGGCCGTGGCGACGCGCCCGTTGGCCGTCTGGTTGAAGGTCGTGTTCCCGTTGGAGAGGATGTCGATGGGCCCCTGCTGGCTGCGGGTGGGCAGCGGGTTGCCGCCGCCGCCGGACGAACGGGTGCCCGTGGCGGGTCTGGGCGGGGGCGTGGCGGCGGCGGGTGCCGCGGCCGGGGGCAGTTCGGTGGTCTGGGCGCGCAGCGTCGAGGCAACGGCGAGCAACAGCATCGTGACCCAAGGCAGGGAGCGCTCTCCGAGCGATTTGTGACCCCGCGTCCGCCGATGGACGGTGGCGTTCTTTCCAGAGAAATGACGGATCGCTCGGAGAGCGCTCCCTGCCTCGTGGACGACGGGACGCTCAATCCCCATAACCGTGCGGGTTCTGCCGGTGCCACGCCCAGGCGCTTTCGATGATGGGGTCGAGCGACTGGAACCCCGGCTCCCAGCCGAGTTCCCGCTGGATCTTGCCCGACGCCGCCACCAGCCGCGGCGGGTCGCCCGCGCGCCGGGGTTTTTCCACCACCGGGATCGCGTGGCCCGTCACCCGGCGGCAGCACGCCACCACCTCCGCCACGCTGTTGCCCCCGCCCGTGCCCAGGTTGTAGAACGCGCTTTCCTTCGTCTCCAGCGCCAGGATGTGCGCCTGCGCCAGATCGACGATGTGGATGTAGTCGCGGATGCAGGTGCCGTCGGGCGTCTCGTAGTCCGTGCCGAAGATTTCGACGTGCGGCTTCTGCCCCAGCGCCACCTTGAGCACGTTGGGGATCAGGTGGGTCTCCACCCGGTGGTCCTCGCCGTACCGTGCCGTCGCCCCGGCGGCGTTGAAGTAGCGCAGCGCCACGAAGCGCAGCCCGTGGATCCTGTCGTACCAGCGCAGGATTTGCTCGAAGATCAGCTTGGACTCGCCGTAGGGGTTGATCGGATGCTGGGGCAGCGTCTCGTCCATCGGCAGCCGCTCGGGCGGCCCGAACGTGGCGCAGGTGGAGGAGAACACGAGCCGCTTCACGTCCGCCGCGACCATGCCGTCCAGGAGGTTGAGCCCGCCCGCGACGTTGTTGCGGAAATACTTCGATGGGTTGGTCATGGACTCGCCCACCAGCGCGTTGGCGGCGAAGTGCAGGACGGCCTCGGGCCGCCCGGCGGCGAGTGCGGCGGCGATGCCCGCGCGTTCGTTGAGGTCGCCTTCGACGAACGTGGCGCGGGGGTCGAGGGCGCGCCGGTGGCCCTCGGTGAGGTTGTCGAAAACCGTGACCTGGTGGCCGCGGTCGAGGAGCTGTTCGACGCAGATGCTGCCGATGTAACCGGCTCCTCCGGTGACGAAAAGATTCATGTACCGGCCGACGTTATCGGGCCGTCCGGCGGGAGAAAAGGAAAAATCCATCCCCCCCGCCCTGGCAGCAAAGACCGGGCTCCCCCGGCCCGCCGCCATATCTGCCAGGC
>CALMAQ010000331.1 GCA_937859745.1 uncultured Verrucomicrobiota bacterium
CCCGGGACGCGACCCCGCTCGCGCTGTCCGCCGACCTGCGGGCGGCGATAGAAGCCGCCTTCACCGACACCAAGCAGGAACGCTATCCCGAGGCGCGCCAGAAGTTCGAGGCGCTCTACGCCCAGCATCCCGAGTGGCCGTCCATGGAGATCGAGGCCGCCCGCGCTTCCCTTTACCAGCGCGACCTGCAAGGCACGCAGTCGCTGCTGGCCATCGCCGCGCGCGCACGGCCCCTGGCGGACGCCGCGCTGCTCAACGCGCTGCTCCACCTGACGGCCCAGGAGTACGACGCGGCCGACGACGCCTTCGCCGCCGCCGCCGCGACGGACCCCGCGCGGGGCGACGTTTACTATTTCTGGGGGGAAAACCTGCGCCGCGAGGGCAAGCCGCAGCAGGCGGCCGAAAAGTTCCGGTCGGCCATCGTCCGCAACCAGTACGAGAACGTCGAGCCCCTCTACCAGCTCAAGTACTGGATCTCGCTCATCCAGGCGGAGGAGGACGCCGCCAGCGGCGAGGGCGCGAAGATCGACGCCAGCCTCGCCTCGGCGCACCCGACGAGCGCGGCGCTCTTTGCCGGGGCCGCGCGCGCCCTCAAGGCGGGCAAGTACCAGGCCGCCGCCGACCTGATGGGCCGGGCGCAGGCGGTCACGGATCCGAAGGTGTTCGGCGTGGTGCTGCGCGACCCGACCTTCCTGGAGGCGAATCTCCGGCCGGAAATCGCGCCGTTCTACAAGTAACCAGGGAACCGCCCGCCGGGGCTAGCGGGTGAGCACGACCCGGCCGGTCATGGCGCGGGAAAGGGTCAGCTCGTCGGCGGATTCCAGCCCGCCCCCGGCCGGGAGGCCCTGGGCGATGCGCGTGACGGTCACTTCCGGGGATTCCCTGAGCAGCCCGGCGAGGTATTGCGCGGTGGCCTCGCCTTCCACGTCCGCGCCGAGGGCGAGGATGATCTCGGTGGCATGCCCGTCGCGGACCCGTTCGAGCAGGCGCTCGATGGTGAGGTCCTCGGGTCCGACGTGGTCCAGCGGGGCCAGCCGTCCGCCGAGCGCGTGATAGCGGCCCTTGAAGACGCCGGTGCGTTCCAGGGGCAGGATGTCGGTGGCCTGCTCAACGACGCAGAGCGGCCCGTCGGCGCGGCTCTCGTCCCGGCAGATGTCGCAGCGTTCCTCGGTCGTGAAGAAGCCGCAGTCCGCGCAGGGGCGCACGGTGGCGGCGCTCTCCAGAATGGACTCGGCCACCTCCCGGCCGCGGTTGCCGGCGTCCGGTCCCTGCGGGCCGCCCACGAGCCAGAGGGCGATCCGTTCGGCGCTGCGGGGGCCGATGCCGGGCAGCCGCTTGAGCTGGGTGGTGAGGCGCTGGAGGGGTTCCGGATAGTCGATTCGGCGCATGGGGTTTGGAGCGGGAACATACCATGAAAACCGCCGGTTTTCCACTGCGGGATGACGGATGGCGGATGCTGAATGGGGGAACGACCACACGTCTCTGGCCATCTGTCATCCGTCGTCCGCCCCCGCCTTCGCCACATCCCGCCCAGGCTCCGGGAGCGATTAGTTCTTGCCCATGCACACCATCCGATTCTCCGACGGCACCACCGTACCCGCCCTGGGCCAAGGCACCTGGAAAATGGGCGAGGACCCGGCCGCGCGTCCGGCGGAGGTCGCCGCGCTCCGTGCCGGGCTCGACCTGGGCCTGACGCTCATCGACACGGCCGAGATGTACGCGGATGGCGGTTCCGAGGAGGTCGTCGCCGAAGCCATCGCGGGGCGGCGCGACGAGGTCTTCCTGGTCACGAAGGTCTACCCGCAGAACGCCACTCGCCAGGGGGTGCCCGCCGCGTGCGAGCGCAGCCTGCGGCGGCTGCAAACCGGGGTCATCGACCTGTACCTGCTCCACTGGCGCGGCAGCACGCCGCTGGCGGAAACCGTCGTGGCGTTCGAGAAGCTCCGTGTCGAAGGCAAAATCCGCCGCTGGGGTGTGTCCAACTTCGACGTGGACGACCTGGAGCAGCTTGACGGTGCCGCCGCCCACTGCGCCGCCAACCAGGTGCTCTACAACCCGGAGCATCGCGGCATCGAGTACGACCTGTTGCCCTGGTGCCAGAAACGCCGGATGCCCGTGATGGCCTATTCGCCCGTGGGGCAGGGCGGACGGCTCCTGCAAAGCCCCGCGCTGGCGGAGGTCGCGGCGCGGCGGGGCTGCACGCCCGCGCAGGTGGCCATCGCCTGGGCGTTGCGCCAGCCGGGCACGATTGTCATCCCGAAGGCGTCCGACCTGGAGCACGTGCGCGCCAACGCCGCGGCGGCGGAGATCGGTCTGACCCCCGACGATCTGGCCGCCATCGACCGGGCCTACGCGCCGCCCAGTCGCAAGCAGCCGCTCGGACTGCTGTGAATCGACAAGGCCGCCGGGCGGAGTACCGGCGGATGAGCGGAGAAAAGCCATCTTCTCCCATGAAAAACATCTACTCCCTGGCGCGGGCCCTCGGTTGGTTCAGCGTCGCCCTGGGTCTGCTGGAATTGTTCGGCAGCCATGAACTGGACGAATTCCTCGGCACCCGCGGACGGAGTGGCGTGGTGCGTCTGTTCGGCCTGCGGGAACTGGGTGCCGGGATCGGCATCCTGGCCTCGCCCCAGCCCAAGGCGGGCTGGCTCTGGGCCCGGGTGGCCGGTGACGCTCTCGACCTGGGCGCGCTGGGTAGCGCGGCGCAGTCCTCCAGGGCGAAGCACGACCACGTCGCCGCCTCGATTGCCGCCGTCGCCGGGGTCACGGCGCTCGACATCTACTGCGCGTGGAAGTTGAGCGGTGCCGCGAAGTAAGCGAGTGCGCGGATGCGAGAGCGCCGCAGGCGCATCGGCATCCAGGCAGGGCCGGACGTCCCGCCCGGCCCTGCCTGGCTTTATACTGCCTCCCCGGCGGCGTGGCCGCTGGCCCAGGCCCACTGGAAGTTGAATCCCCCCAGTTGGCCGGTCACGTCCACGGCCTCGCCGATGAAGAATAGGCCCGGCACTTGGCGGGCCTGCATCGTCTTGCCGTGCAGGTCGCGGGTATCTATCCCGCCGAGGGTGACTTCGGCCTTGGGGTAGCCTTCCGTCCCGCCGGGGCGCAGGGTCCAGCGGCGCAGGCGGCGTTCCAGCGCGGCGAGGGCCCTGGGCGAATACTGCCGCAGAGGACGGGCGTTGCCCAACGGCCGGGCGAACGCCTGGGCCACCCGCGTGGGCAGCCGCTCGGAGAGCACGCTGGCGAGATGGGCCTCCTGCCCCCGGCGATGGGCGTCGGCCAACCAATCCTCGTCCGGCGGCGCGTCGGGCAGCAGGTCGAACGTCACCTCCGCCTGCGTGTCGCCCGGCGGCAGGTAGGAGGAGATTTGCAGCACCGCCGGGCCGCTGAGTCCGCGATGGGTGAAGAGGAGGTTCTCGTGGAAGGCGCGCGTCCCCTGCGCGGGCCGGGCGCAGGGTAGCGCCACGCCGCTGAGTTCCGCGCAGAGGTCCAGGGTTTCGCCCCCGAAGGTCAGCGGCACCAGCCCCGGCCGCGGCGGCACGATCCGCAGCCCGAACTGCCGCGCCAGCCGGTAGGCCACGTCGCTGCCGCCCAGCTTAGGCCACGACACCCCGCCCGCCGCCACCACCAGCGACGCCGCCCGGAAGCGCCCGCGCGCCGTGTCCACCGTCCACGCGCCGTCCTCCGCGCGCGTGACCGCCTGCGCGTCGTGCCCGGTGAGGACGTGCACCCGGGCATCGCGGCACTCGGCCATGAGCAGTTCGACGATCTCGCGCGACGAGCCGTCGCAGAAAAGCTGGCCCAGCTTCTTTTCGTGGTAGGCCACGCCGTGGGCTTCGACGAGGGCCACGAAATCCTGCGGCGTGTAGCGCGCCAGGGCCGAGCGGCAGAAGTCCGGCTGGTCGGAGAGGTAGTTGTCTGCCGTGGCGTGCAGGTTGGTGAAGTTGCAGCGGCCCCCGCCCGAAACGAGGATTTTCTTGCCCGGCCGCTCCGCGCGTTCCAGCACCACGACGCTCCGGCCGCGCCCTCCGGTCGTGAGCGCGCACATCAGCCCGGCAGCCCCGGCACCGAGCACGATCACGTCGGTTTCGAACGGGGATGGCGGGTTCATGGGCGGCGTAGGATACGCGAAAGCGCGCGACCGAACAATTTTCCGCGCCTGCCTCATCCACACGGGAATATTTTGGCGTATAGGGAGGTACGCCGCTGCGAAGCCCGGGGCATGGTCAAGATTATGTCACCAATTTATTCGCTTTTCCGTGCGGTGCTGGCGTAAGGTTTTCTTGGGCATGGCGCAGATCTTCCCAGCAGGCAGCAACGCGGTCGTGCGGGCCGTCATCGTCGGGGGACCGCTGGCACTGTGCGCGCTGGTAGGTTCGCTGTACGCCATCGAATGGTCGCCGTGGGCGACGCGCCAGTACGCGCCGATCAGCCAGCCCGTGCCCTTCAGCCACAAGCACCACGTCGGCCAGTTGGGCATCGACTGCCGCTACTGCCACCAGGGCGTCGAGAAAAGCGCCTACGCGGGCATCCCGCCCACGGAGACCTGCATGACCTGCCACAGCCAGCTCTACACCGACCAGGCGATGCTCGCGCCCGTGCGCCAGAGCCTCGCGGAGAACCGGCCCATCGCCTGGAACAAGGTCCATGACCTGCCGGACTTCGTGTACTTCAACCATTCGATCCACGTCAACAAGGGCATGGGCTGCACCTCCTGCCACGGGCGGGAAAACCAGATGCAACTCGTCTGGCAGGACCAGACGCTCTACATGAGCTGGTGCCTGCAATGCCACCGGCACCCGGAGAACTTCATCGCGGACAAGTCGCAGGCGGTGAACCCGCAGCGCGTGGCAGCCGTGGACGACCCGGCCAAGGGGGCCACCCACGAGGAGCGGATCACCTACGCGCGGCAGTTGGTCAAGGACTATCACATCCTGTCTTCGGGCGTCCTGACGGATTGCAGCACCTGCCACCGATGAGCGACCATTCCGCAGGAACCCCCTGCCATTGCGGCGCGTCCGGGCCGTGCCAGCCCCCCCGGCTGGACCTGGCGGCGTTGCGCGCCCGGCTCGCCTCGGAGAGCGGGCCGCAGTATTGGCGCAGCCTGGAAGCGGCGGCGGAGACGCCGGAGTTCCAGCAGTGGCTGCACCGCGAGTACCCCGCCGGGGCGAGCGAATGGGCCGACGGGCCGAACCGCCGCGAGTTCCTGAAGATCATGGCGGCGTCCATCGGCCTGGCCGGGCTGGCCGCCTGCACGCGCCAGCCGCAGGAGAAAATGCTGCCTTACGTCAAGCAGCCAGAGGATTTGGTGCAGGGCATCCAGATGCAGTACGCCACGGCGATGACCCTGGGCGGCTACGCGACGGGCCTGCTGGTGGAGAGCCACGAGGGCCGACCGACGAAGATCGAGGGCAACCCGGACCACCCGATGAGCCTCGGGGCGGCGAGCGTGTTCCACCAGGCAAGCGTGCTGGAACTCTATGATCCCGACCGCACGCACACGGTCCTGCGGGCAGGGGAGACGAGCAGTTGGGAGGAGTTCCTGGCCGACCTCGTGCCCGCGCTGCACGAACAGATTGCCAAGGGCGGCGCGGGCCTGCGCCTGCTGACGGAGAACATCACGTCGCCGACGCTGCTGGCGCAGATCGGAGAGCTGCTCAAGAAGTTCCCGCAGGCGAAGTGGCACCAGTACGAACCGTGGGGGCAAGAGGCGGCTTCGCAAGATGGACCCGGCGTGCCGCACTACGATTTCTCGAAGGCGAAGGTCATCGTCGCGCTGGACAGCGACTTTCTCTCTACCCACCCGGCAAGCCTAGCTTACGCGCGGCAGTTTGCCCGGGGCCGTGCCGCAGGCGAGGGGATGAGCCGCCTCTATGTCGCCGAGCCCACCCCGACGATCACCGGTTCGATGGCCGACCATCGGCTGGCTTGTGGGGCAGGTGACCTCGCTCAACTGGCGACTTGGTTCGGCTTTGTCGTTGATAACCGTGAGCGAACTCCGAGGCAAGAAACGGCCGCATGGGTAACGGCGGTGTTTGCCGACTTGAGTGCCAACAAGGGAGCCGGGCTGGTGCTGGCGGGCGAGGGGCAACCGCCCCTAGTGCATCGGATAGCGCGGCGAATAAACGAGGAATGCGGGAATGTAGGCTCGACCGTCACCTACCACGCACCCACCGCCGCATCCCCGGATCTATCGGCGAGCTCGCTCGCCGCACTTGCCGATGCCATGCACGCCGGGCAAGTCGAGTTGCTTGTCCAGATTGGCGGCAACCCGGCGTACAACGCGCCCGCCGACCTGGACTTCGCCGGGGCGATGGGCAAGGTGAAGCGGCACATTCACCATGGCCTCTTCTACAACGAAACCGCGCAGCGTTGCCAATGGCACCTGCCGCTGGCGCACTACCTCGAATCGTGGGGCGATGCACTCGCCTTTGACGGCACGCCTTCGATCATCCAGCCCTTGATTGAACCGCTCTACGAAGGCCGCACGGCTTATCAGTTGCTCGACGCCTTGATCTTCGAGCAAACCGCCCGCAGCGCCTACGACATCGTGCGCCGCCACTGGGAGGGAGCGCAGGAAGGCATGGAGGCCGAGAAGACATGGCGCAAGATGGTCCACAATGGCTTTGCACCCCCGGCACCGGTGCCGGGGGGCGATGTCTCGACCGCCGTGAATGCGATGGGCGCGCCCGTGGGTTCCGGCCAAGCCGCTGAGACCGGCGAGTACGAAATCGTCTTCAAGCCCGACCCCGCGGTTTGGGATGGCCGGTTCAGCAACAACGGCTGGTTGCAGGAGTTGCCCAAGCCGATCACGAAACTCACCTGGGACAACGCCGCGCTCGTCAGCCCGGAACTCGCGCACCGCATGGGTCTCAACAACGAGGACGTGGTGGAACTTACCTTCAAGGGCCGTTCGGTCCACGCGCCGGTGTGGATCATGCCGGGACAGGCGGAGAACTCCGTCACCCTGCACCTCGGCTACGGGCGCACGGCGGCGGGACGCGTCGGCAACGGGCAGGGGGTCAACGCCTACGCCCTGCGGACCAGCGACGCGATGGGCTTCGGCTCCGGGTTGCAGATCAAAAAGGTCGAGGGAGTGACGTGGCGGCTCGCCGCCTCGCAGGACCACCACACGCTCGCCGGGCGCGACGTGTACCGCGCGGGCACGCTGGAGGAGTACAGGAAAGACCCCGCCTTCGCGCCGGACGGGAGCAAGGGCGAGGACCCCGCCAGGGACGAAACGCTCTACCCGCCCGACCACACCTATCCCGGTTATGCCTGGGGCATGTCGATTGACCTGAACACCTGCATCGGCTGCAACGCCTGCGTGGTGGCCTGTCAGTCGGAGAACAACATCCCTATCGTGGGCAAGGGCGAGGTCATCAACGGGCGCGAGATGCACTGGATTCGCGTGGACGGATATTTCCGGGGCGACATGGACAATCCGGAGATGTACCACCAGCCGGTCCCGTGCATGCACTGCGAGAACGCGCCGTGCGAGGTCGTCTGCCCCGTGGCCGCGACCGTGCACAGCCCCGAAGGGCTCAACGAGCAGGTCTACAACCGCTGCATCGGCACGCGCTACTGCTCGAACAACTGCCCGTACAAGGTGCGCCGGTTCAATTTCTTCCAGTGGCCGGACAACACGACGCTGACCTTCAAGATGCAGCGCAACCCGGACGTGTCCGTGCGCTCGCGCGGCATCATGGAGAAATGCACGTACTGCGTCCAGCGCATCAACGAGGCGAAAATCACCTCGCAAAAGGAGGATCGCAAGGTGTTCGACGGCGAGATCAAGACCGCCTGCCAGCAGACCTGCCCGACGGAGGCCATCGTGTTCGGCGACATCAACGATCCGAACAGCCGCGTGTCGCGCTTGAAAAAGCAGCCGCGCAATTACGGCATGCTGGCCGAACTCAACACCCGGCCGCGCACGACCTACCTCGCGCGCGTCACCAACCCTAACCCAGAGGCGGCTTCCTGACATGCCCGGCCTGACCCAACCTCCACCCACCGACGCGGTCCAGAAAAACGGCGCGAACGGCTCCCATGGTGCCAACGGCCACGGACCGCGCTCGCCGCTCGGCTACCCGGACCGCATGATGGGCCCGGGTGAGACGCACGCCAGCGTCGCGGCCAAGATCGGCGACATCGTCCTTGACGGGAAACATCCGAAAGGCTGGTGGGTGGGCTTCGCCGCGGCGTTCTCGTTGATGATGGTGTTCCTGTTCTCGATCACGTACCTGTTCTATAAGGGCGTCGGCATCTGGGGCATCAACATCCCGGTGGCGTGGGGCTTCGCCATCGTCAACTTCGTGTGGTGGATCGGCATCGGCCACGCGGGCACGTTCATCTCGGCCATCCTGCTGCTGGTCTTCCAGAAATGGCGCAACTCCATCAACCGGTTCACGGAGGCGATGACGCTGTTTGCCGTGTCGTGCGCGGGCACGTTCCCGCTGCTGCACCTGGGCCGACAGTGGGTCTTTTACTGGATCGTGCCCTACCCGAACACGATGGGACTGTGGCCCAACTTCCGCAGCCCGCTCGTGTGGGACTTCTTCGCGGTGTCCACGTATTTCACCGTCTCGCTGCTGTTCTGGTACGTCGGCCTGATCCCCGACCTCGCCACGCTGCGCGACTGCACCACCGTGCGCTGGAAGCAGATCCTCTTCGGCATCGGCGCGCTGGGCTGGCGTGGCTCGGCGGTCCATTGGCAGCGGTACAAGATCACCTACCTGCTCCTGGCCGGGTTGGCCGCGCCGCTGGTGCTCTCCGTGCACAGCGTCGTGAGCTTCGACTTCTCCGTGGCCATTTTGCCGGGCTGGCATTCCACGATCTTCCCGCCCTTCTTCGTGGCGGGGGCCATCTACTCGGGCTTTGCGATGGTGCTCAACATCATCATCCCGGTCCGCAAGATCTACGGCCTCCAAAGTTACATCACCGAGCGCACGCTCAATAACATGGCCAACATCATGCTGGTCGTCGGCCTGATCGTCGCCTACGGCTACGCGACCGAGGCATTCTTCGCGTGGTTCAGCGGCGACCAGTACGAACGCTTCCAGGCGTTCAACCGCGCGTTCGGCCCCTACGGCTGGTCGTACTGGCTGCTGATCCTCACCAACGTGCTCGTGCCGCAGGCCCTCTGGTCGCGCACGGTGCGGACGACGCCGTGGATGCTCTTCATCGTCGCGCTGTTCATCAACGTGGGCATGTGGCTGGAACGCTTCGTCATCGTCATCGTCAGCCTGCACCGCGACTTCACGCCGTCGGCCTGGAGGATGTACTATCCGACGTTCTGGGACTACGCCACCTTCGCCGGGACCATCGGCCTGTTCTTCACCCTGCTGCTGCTGTTCATCCGCTTCCTGCCCATGATCTCCATCACGGAGGTGCGCGAACTCGTTGCGGAGGGCGGTAGCCAACCCATCGCAGGGCCCGCCATGCCGCCCATGTTCGCGCGGCTGGCCGACCGGCCGGGAGGGAACGTGCCATGAACCCCGCCTTGGACAACGACCTCGGCCCGGACAGTCCCCGGCAGCTTCTGCACGGACACGTGGCGGCGTTCGATACCCCCGAGGAACTCGTCGCCGCGACGCAGAAGGCCTACGCCGCCGGTTATCGCCGGATGGACGCCTACACGCCCATCCCCGTGGATGGCTTGGCGCAGGCCATGGGGCGGGGCAAGACGGTCATGCCGCTCATCGTGCTGCTCGGCGGCATCGTCGGCGGCACGAGCGGCTACTTCATGCAGTGGTATTCGATGACGGTGGACTACCCGTACAACGTCGGCGGCCGGCCGTTCCACAGTTGGCCCATGTTCATCCCGGTGACGTTCGAGTTGACCGTGCTCCTGGCCGCGATCAGCGGCGTGGTGGGCATGTTATACCTCAACGGGTTGCCCCGGCTGCACCACCCGATCTTCCAAGCCCCGGGCATCGAGCGCGCGACGGTGGATCAGTTCTTCCTCTGCATCGAGACGACCGACCCCATGTGGCATCGGGACGGCACGCGCACGTTCCTGGAAAAAGAACTCAAGGGCCATGACGTGGCGGAGGTGGAGCGATGAGCGCGCGCCTTCTGGGTCTCGCCGTCGTCGCGCTGGCTTTCACGTCCTGCCGCCAGGACATGTACAACCAGCCGAAGTACAAACCTCTCCGTCCGAGCGAGTTTTTCGCGGACGGCACTTCCGCCCGGCCCCTGCCGCCGCACACGGTCCCGCGCGGCCACCTCAACGAGGACACCATCTTCATCGCGGGCAAGCACGACGACGGCACGATGGCCGAGAGCTTTCCCATGCCCGTGACGAAGGAACTGCTCGCCCGCGGGCAGGAACGCTACAACATCTACTGCTCCGTCTGCCACGGCTACGAGGGCGACGCCAACGGGATGATCGTCCAGCGCGGCTATCCCGCGCCGCCGTCCTACCACATCGACCGGCTGCGCAACGCGCCGCCCGGCTACCTGTACTCGGTCATCGCCAACGGCTACGGGATCATGTATTCCTATGCGTCGCGCGTGGAACCGGCGGACCGCTGGGCCATCGTGGCCTACATCCGCGCGCTGCAACTCAGCCGCGACGCCCGGCTCGACGACCTGCCGCCCGAGGAGCGCGCCCGGCTGGAGGGCCAGAAGCCATGACCACCCTCACCCAACCCGTGATTGCCGCCGGAGTCGGCGAGGAAGCGCGCGGCCAGTTCCGCCGCCCGCAGTACGTCGCGCTGGCCGCCGGCGTCGCGGGGATTGCCCTGTGCGGGGTCGGCGCGTTCCTGGACCCGGGCCAGTTTTGCTTTTCCTACCTCGTCGGGTTCGTGTTCTGGACGGGGCTGTCCCTGGGCTGCCTGTGCATCTTGATGCTGCACGTCCTGACCGGCGGCGGCTGGGGCTACATGATCCGGCGCTTCCTGGAGGCGGCGGCCAACGTGCTGCCGCTCATGGCTCTGCTGTTCGTGCCGGTGTTCCTCGGGCTGCACCGGCTGTTTCCCTGGGCCCAGCCAGAGATGGCGCACCACTTCGAGGCGCTGGAAAAGCGGCTTGCCTTCCTCAACACGCCGATGTTCGCCGTCCGCACCGTCGTGAGCTTCGCGTTCTGGATCGCTGCGGCCTACCTCCTGCGCCGCTGGTCCTTCGCGCAGGATCGCACGGCCGACCCCGCGCCCACGCGCCGGATGCGGACCTTCAGCGGTCCGGGCATGCTCGCGTTCGTGCTGGTGAGTTCGCTGGCGGCGGTCGATTGGGTCATGGCGCTGGAACCCGTGTTCTATTCCACCGTCTTCCCGGCGCAGGTCATCATCGGCTGGATTCTCGTCACGTTCGCCTTTTGCACCGTCATGCTCGCCTGCGTGCGGGAGCGTGCACCCTGGAAAGGGTTGGTCCGCACGGAGCATTTTCATTCGCTCGGCAACTTCCTGCTGGCCTTCGTGATGATGTGGGCCTACCTCGCCGTGTCGCAGTTGATCGTGATCTGGTCGGGCAACCTGCCCAAGGAGATCGGCTGGTATCTGCACCGCGTCGCGGACGGCTGGAAGCTCGTGGCGATCTTCCTGGGCCTGTTCCATTTTGCGCTGCCCTTCATGCTGCTGCTCTCGCGCGAGGCCAAGGAGAGCGTGCGCCGCCTGAGCCTGCTCGCCGGGTTCATCTTCTGCGTCCACATGGTGGAGGTATTCTGGCAGGTCGAGCCCTCGCGGCATCCCGAGCATTTCTACTTGAGTTGGATGGACCCGGCCGCGCTGCTGGGCGTGGGAGGCCTGTGGATGGCAGTGTTTTTCTGGCAATTGGAACGGGGTCCGCTGATCCCCCGCAACGATCCGCGCATGGAGGAGGCAATGACCCATGGACACTAAATACAAAGCGACGCCGCAGAACGCGGGCGAACGGCCGACGGACGATCCCGAGTTCGACCAGGCGATGGCAGCCGGGCACGAAACGACGGATGTCCACGTCAGGGGACTGTTCATCTTCGCCGGTTCGCTGCTGGCCTTCCTCGTCGCCGTCCTGATCGGGTTGATTGTGCTCTTCAAAGGCTACCAGTATGTGGACCATTGGCTCGACGCGCGGCGCGCCCACACGGAAAAAGGATCGACCTCGCTGGTTCGCCTGGACCCGGATTACCGGGGGCCGCTCTTGCAGGTAAAACCGGAGGAAGATCTGCGCTGGATGCGTTCGCACAACGAAGCGGACCTCAACGGTTACGGTTGGGCGGACCGCCAGAAGGGCATCGCGCGGATGCCGGTGGACCGCGCGATGGAAATCATCGCCGCGCGCGGGCTGCCGCCGGTCTCGCCGGGGTTGACGCTCGAAGCCATCCAGCGCCAGCGCGCCGATCCGCAGGTGTATGGGCAGGTCCTGAAGCCATGAACACGCACGAACTTTCAGCTTCCGGGCAGCCGCGCAGCGGCGGTTGTCACCAGGTAGGGATCGCTCTCCGAGCGATCCGTAGCTTTCTTGATGCGATGCGCCTTCA
>CALMAQ010000332.1 GCA_937859745.1 uncultured Verrucomicrobiota bacterium
CCATCCGCCAGCCTACCCAAGAAACATGGCTTACTCAACCGAGCAACGCTCTAGTGGTCCAAGCCGGAGAAAGCGGTGACGTGACGACTCGGTTCCCGGTAGAGGACATAAAGATTTTCCATCAGCGCGGCTATCGCCGAAGAGTCCAGCCAAGCTCCTCCTCCAAATCGTTCTCGCACAGGGGCGGGGAGTGGTATCTGTGCAGCTCCCTTCGGTCCATCGCCAAACCCGACCAGCGTCGGAAAATCACGATCGGCAGATTGGTGCGCGAGCAAGCGGCGGATGTTGCGCTCGCCGAGGCGGCGGTAACTCATCGTTTCCACCTCCAGGCCCGGCACGATCATTTTGACGGCGCGGACGGCGGCTCCCGGAGAAGAAAGATCCACGGAAAGCACCTCCAAATCCTCCTGTGCGAGCCGAGCGACCGTCTGGCGCAGGAGCGTGTCGTGGTCTCTGGAAGGCGCGGGAGCTTGGGAGCCGAAAGAATCCTCGAACGAAGTCCATCGGTCCACGGCGAAAACCGGAGCCAGAACGTTGCGCATCTGCCGCCATCCAAAACCAATCCAACGCTGCATGCCCGCCAGGCCGTGTGGTTCCTCGTCGGCCGGACTGACAACCGCTTGGTAAGCGTCCAGATAACCGGGTGGAGTCCTCTGCCGGACGAAATCCAACGGACCATGGAAAAGCGCGAGGCGCGCCCGGGAGGAGGCAAATTCCAGCAGGGCTTTCCGCAAGGCGACCTCCGGGAGGGGGTGAACAGCCTCGCCGCAGGCCGCCGCCATCACCGGCAGGCCACCGGCACCTTCCGCGCGGTCGTAGCCGACCACGTAGAGGTTCATGAAACCAAAGTCCGTCGCGGCCACCTTGATGATGATCTCGACCCCGGCGGCGTCGTAGCGATCCAGCAACGCGCGGGCGGTGGGGTCGGTGATGGTGCCCAGGTCGATGGCCGACCGGCCCGCCAGCGCGCGATAGTGGACGCTGTTGCCGTCGCGTTGCAGGAGTTCGAGCAAGCCGTGAGCCTGCGCCATTGCCAGCGTGGTCCCCGCGCCGTGGCCGTTTGTGATGGGGGTGATCAGGCGGCTCACGCCGGACCGGGGCGGCACGTCCATCCCGGCGCTGGCGACGAACTCCGCCGGGATCAAAACTGGTTGGTCGCTGGACCAGCGGCGGCCTTCCACCCATTCTAGGACCGTGTCCGGCGTGTACGGGCTGCCCGCTTCAAGACAAAGCGTCAAGGGATCGACCACGCCGCGCTTGCCATGCCTTGCGAGTACCTCGTGGTAAGAGCCGGTGAGACGGGGCAGCCTCGTCAACGCGGCGCTGGAGGAAACCTCCTCGGTGAGCTCGCCGTAGGCCCCGACGCGGGCGGCTTCTTCACTTTCGCCGTAGCCGATCCCTTCGCAGAGCGGCCAGGAGAAGGCAGGAGCCGCCTCGGGCGAAGGGAAAAACGAGAGAGCTTGGACGGGGATGCCAAGCCGGTCCAACGGCGTCAGCGAGAACTCTATCAACCGACCGGAGGGCAGGGCAGCGCGGTAGGCTTCGATGGCTTGAACGAGAGAGAGGATCATCCGGGAAGGGTGGAAGTCACGCAAGGGTGTCCGAGGAATGATTCGGCATAAACAGCAGTGGGAAAATTGGTTCCCGCCTCGCGGGCGTGAAAAGCGGCCAATTTCTCGCGGAGTGCAGCGGACCCGCCGAACTGGAAGCCGAGCTGCGAGGTGTAGAGCGAGCATCCGGCGATCTTGCGGTCCAGCACGGCGGGCGGCAGTGGCACCCGACAGGGAAACAGGTCATCCTCCAGGCGCAAAAGGCCGGCGGGCACGGCCTCGGGTTGCCGGATGGCGTAAGGTGTGTCGCGGAACCAGATGATGCGTTCGGCGGGCCAGGTCAGCAACGTCGCGCGAATCGTCTGCACATGATCGACGTGGTTGCCGAGGCCCTGCGGGGCGAAGACCAGGTCGGGGCCAATCTCGTCGTCCAGCGCGGCGAGGTCTTCGGCCAGGGGTTGCCAAACGGTGTCTTCGTGGTGGACGCCCGCGAACAACTCCGCCGCGGACTCGTATCGGCGGTGCGGCGCTTCGCGGTAATCCCAGCGCCGCGCGTCGTGGACGTTCGCCAGCGCGGCGAAGGCTTCGTCCTCCGCCCGGCGCAGGGCCATGTAGTCCACTTCCGGGGCGATCCCCTTGTCCGTCTGGCAGCGGAGAGCGAAACCTTGCGGGGCGGGAACCGAGGCGGTGAAGATCGTGCAGAGGATCACGCGCCAGCGGGGATCATCGGTCAACCGCAAGAGCGTGCCCCCGCAGGAAAAGGCCACGTCGTCGAGGTGGGGCGAGAGGAACAGCGCCGTGGGCATGGCAGGCGGCGGGTTCAGAGCAAGTGCGGCGCGGCGCGATAGCGGCAAACCGGGTCCATCGGCGCTTGCAGGCTCCAAGCCTTGTCCGGCGCGGTGGTCCGCACCTGCTCGTAGATGCCGGTGATCTGCCGCGCGACAACCGGCCAGGAGTATAGCCGGTGTACTTCTTCGAAGGCGCATGCCGCCAGGCGGCGGCGTAGCGGCGCGTCGTCGAGCAGGCGGGCCAACGCATCGGCCAGAGAGTGGATGTCACCCGGTTGGACCAGCAAGCCGTTCTCGCCGTCGCGCAGGCAATCCACCACGCCCACGGCGTGGCACGAGACGATGGGCAGACCCGCGCTCATCGCTTCCAGGATCGTGTTGGAAAACCCTTCGGAGTAGGTCGGCGACGCAAACAAGTCGGCCCGGCGGTACACGGCGGGAACGTCGTCGTAATTCACGTAGCCTAGGCTGGTGAAAGCCCCATCCAGCCCGAGGCTCCGCACGCGCTCGGCCACGGCGTCGCTGTCCGGGCCGATGCCGGAATAGAGCAGGCGCGTGCTTTGGGCCAGCGGGTGTCCGCGGCGGCGGAGCGTGGCGAAGGCATCCAGCAAATCCAAGGCGCCTTTGCGCCGGTCCACCCGCCCGTGGTAGAGGATGACAGGCTGTGAGGGGTCGATCCACTCTCCGGTCTGCCATCCTTCGCGGGGCTGAAAGCGCGTGGCATCCACCGCCCCGGGCACGATGGTAAAACGTTCGGGTGGCGTACCGTGGTTCTCCCTGACTTCCTCGGCGAAGGAGCGCGAGCCGATGAGCAGCGCGCCCGCGTGGCGCAATACGACCCGCATGGCCTCGCGGTGCGTCTCGCAGCAGTTCACTCCGACCCAATGGCCATCGCCGCCTTGGATGGACACGACGTTCGCCAACCCGAGCCGCCGGGAGGCTTCCAACGCCGCGAGCCCAGTCGGGTAGCCGTACTGGGCGTGAAGCACGTCGAAGGGGGTTTGCGCGTGCTCGGCCACGGCGGTTTGCACCATCGTCTCGATGTCGCGCTCGAAACTGGCCACGGGTTGCTGCTGTTCGCCCAAGGCTTCGAGTCCGATGACGCGCACGCCAGGCACCGGCGGAGGCGGCCCGCCACCGTACACGCGGGTGCCGGCCTCGTCTCCGCGGTACTGCGAAATCATCGTGACCTCGTGGCCGAGGGCGACGAGTTCCCGGAGAAGGTTTTGCGCGTAGACGCTCATCCCGGAGATGGCGGGAAAGTAACGGCGAGAGAAGAAACAGAGACGCATGAAGAAGGGAAGTTACCGGCAGGCCCGTGCCTGTTCTTCGAGGATGGCAACCACGTGGCGGCCCGGTTCGCGGTAGAGCGGGTACAATGGACCCACCACCCGGCGCGACGCGGCGGGATCGAACCAGGGTTCACCGTCGAAAGTGGCCGCCGCCTCCGGCGTGAGGTGGACCGGCAGGGCGTCCGCCGGGCGATGGTCGTTCCCCACGCCGACGAGACGGGAGCCCCGGGCGAGGAGTCGGCGCAGGTTGCGCGCGCCGATGCGCTGATAGGTCATGGTTTCCACCTCCAAGCCGGGCACGATGGCTTTCAGGGCCACGGTGCGCGAACCGGGTGGCGTGAAATCCACATAATAAATCTCCAAACCGGCCTGCGCGAGCCTCTCGGTGAGCATCGCGAGCAACGCACCGGAATTCGCCACCGCAGCGGTCGGCAGTTCATCGAAACGCAAGCGGGCGCGCACGTCAAAGAGGGGATGGCGGATTTCCTCGAAGTACGCGGTGTGGTCCAGCCTCATCCAGCGTTGCATTTCGCTCAGCGCGCGGCTGTCCTCGTTGCGAAGCGACTCCGGACCGAACGTCTCCAGGTAGCCCGGCGGCGCGACCGCCCGGACCGGCGCGAGCGGGCCGTGGTTGAACGACTTGCGGGCCCGGGCGGACACGAATTCACGCACGGCTTTGGCCAGCGCAAGTTCACGGTCGGGATGCACGGCCTCGCCGCAGGCGCTCAGGCTGATCGCCTGCGGAGCTTGTCGGGGATCGTGGTCGTGGCCGACCACATACAGGTTCGGAAGCCCGAAGCTGTCGTCGGCCAACTTGACCAGGATTTCGATGCCCGCTGCATCCAGGGTTTGCAGGAGCGCCCGGGTGCCGGGATCGCGCACCAGCCCGAACCCAATGCCGAGGTCGATGAGCAGGCCCCGATCCAATGCGCGGTAATGCACGCTGTTACCGTCGCGTTGCAGCAGTTCCAGCAGGCCGTGCGCGAGGGCGTGCGAGAAGGTGAGACCCGCACCGAGGCCGTTGGTAATCGGCACGGCCAGGGCGGCTGGCCGGTCGAAACTGGGACCCAGATCGGCAAAGCGCGGGGCGACGAACTCCACTGGCACCCAGGCCGATTCGCCGGTGGGATGCCGCCGCGCTTCCACCCATTCTAGGACGGTTTGATCGTGCGAGTACGGGCTCCCGGCGGACAAGCAGAGCGACAGGGGGTCAAGCACGGGCTTGCCAGCCGCCTGCAAGGCCGCATACGTGCCGCGCACGCGCATCGCTTGGCGCAGCCACTCGCGGGCCAAGTGCCACTCGGCGGTTTCACCCCATGCGCTCGCTTGGGCGGCCAGGAGGGTCGGACCGTAACCGAAGCCGTCCGAAAGCGTGCCGTCGGCGTCCACGGAGGCCACCGTCCACAGCGGCAGACCGAGCCGGTCCAGTGCCATCTGGGAAAATTCGAAGCACCGGCCACCCGCTGCACCGGCCGGGGCGCAGGCGTCGCGGTAGGCTGCCAGGGCCGCCGCGTCGGAACTTTCCGGCGCATCGACGCTCGAGCGGCTTTGCGGGTCCGGAGTCGAGGCCACGGGCACCGGCCCGAAGAAAGGTGCGCCCTGTAGTTGCGCCTGGAAGAGGCCCAGCACCGCCTCGCGCGTGCCGATCCCTTTGGGGGCATGCTCGAAGGTGGTGTAAACCTCGTGGAAACCCAACGGTTCGATCACTTCCCGGTAGCGGCGGATCTCCGCCCGGCTCATGGGGATGCGCCGGTTGAACCCCTTGTGCGTGGAAATGCCCGGCGGGTTCCCGTTCAGGTGGAACTTGACCATGTCGCCCGCAAATAGTGTATACCGATCACGCAGGTAGAGGATTGCATGCCCGTCGAAGTGGCCGCCGGTGTGCAGGAGTTCGACGCCCGGGGCCAGTTCCAGCCGCTCGTCGTATGGATGGCTGACGCAGAAGGCGTTCGTCCAAGGCAAATCCTCCCGCTGGATGGCGACCGTTCCGGGCGCAAACCGCGCTTGCGCCTGCCACAGGCCACCGTAGGCGTGCGGGTGCGAAGCGGCGAGCCACCGCACGCCGCCGCGCGCCGCGATTTCCGCCAAAGCCGCCTCGGAGTACCAGGCGGGATTCTCGAACAGCAGGTTGCCGCCCGGCAACGCGAGCAGATAACCACAGGGACCGATGCCCAAAGCGGGCTCGCTGCGGAAGATCAACGCGCCGTTCGCGTCCTCGTGCCAGACAGTGGTGATTTTCCGGGCCGCTTCCTCCTCACTCCAGAACTCGGAGCCGTCTTCCGCCGGAGTGTGCCGGAAATCCAGGCAAACGGGACAACTGGTCGGCGTGATGAAGTGCCGCTGCCAGAAGCCGCAGTTGGTACAAACGAAAAGGGACGAACTCACGGCAAAACAACGGGTTCAATCTTGCATCGCGGCGGCCAGCAGCCGCATCGTGTGCAAATCGTGGGCGGGCGGGTAGGAAAAAAGCCCGCCCGAGCGCAGATGGTGCGAGAACGCCTCAATGCCCGCGGCAAAAGGCGAGATGTCCTCGTCTGCAGGAATGACGACGGGCTCCTCCCGGCCCGAGGCCGCTTCGACCAGGTGCAGGGTTCCGCCGGGGGTTTGACCCATCGTGTTCCGGGCGATAGCCATCGCCCGCGTGCCGATCACTTCCAGCGTGCGGCGCGGGAAGTGATCCGGGCAGTTGTAGGCTACGTTTAAGAGCAACAGCGCGCCCGAACGGAACCGGCCAACGAGCGCTGCACCGTCGTCCACGGGATAGTCAAAAACACGGCGCTGGAAGAGGCACTTTGCCTCCAGCAACGGCTCGCCGAGCAGTACCTGCGCGAGGTCCAGGCCGTGTGGCGCGAGGTCGATGAACGCTCCGCCTCCGGCCCGTGCGGGATCGACCCGCCAGTTGTCGTGCGTGCCTTCCGTCGTGGGCGGCGACCAGTCGGCGGGGGTCCAGCAGGCATAATGCACGCGGACCGCCGTGATCTCACCCAGGCGTCCTTCCTGCACCAGTTCGCCCAGGCGGCGGTGGCGCGCCTGGAACCGTTGATCGAAGGCCGTCGCGTAGAGGACGCCGTTCTCCTGGCAGGTGGCGACCATCGCTTCCGCGTCCGCGAGGGAGGTCGCCATCGGTTTTTCGCAGAGGACGTGCTTGCCCGCCCGCGCCGCTGCTTCCACGATGGGCCGGTGCAAGTGGTTGGGCGTGGCGACGTAGACAGCCTCCAGTCCCGGCGTCGCCAGGAAGCCAGCCAAGTCCGCGTGGCGCGTAATCCCGGGTTCGCCGTCTCCGATCCGCTGGCGCGCGAGGGAGTCAGGGTCGCACACCGCTAGGAGACACGCAGCGGGTGCTGCCGCGATGGCCGGGGCGACATAGTCCCGCGCCACCCAACCGCATCCCGCAATCCCCCATTGAACAGGCGGGGTCAGTTGCATGATGGGCAGCGGCGCGGCATTGGAAAAACAATTCGCCTGCAGGGCCGGGGCGGATGCGCGCAAACCCTCCTGGGTTCTCGGCGGGGAGGGGAGTCGAATCATCTCGTGCGTGCCCACCCAACGGCCCGCATGACTTCCAGTTGGAAAGCCTGGACGGGTCCGGGATGGATAATGTCCATCTCTCCCAAGGCAACGTCCAGGGTGAACGCCGCACTCCGCGCGTGCCACTCCATCTCCAACACGCGGTCCAGCGAATCGGCGGTCTGGAAAGCGCAGGCTTCCGGTGTGGCGGCATCGTAGACCGCCGCCAGGCTGGCGTGGACCGGCCCGTGGAGGAAGTCCGGCAGTTCCCGCAACGCCCGGGCGCGGAAGGATTCCAGCAAGAGACGCTGATGTTCGCCCAACAGATGGTCTCCAGCGTCTCCCGCGTCGGGGAGGAAGGCGTTGTGCAGATGATGCGCCAAGCCGGTCAGGAACGGCCCGGCGGGATCGGCGTCGAAGGCACCCGCCGCCACCACGCCGTTGACGGCCACGATGGCACAGTGCTCCGCGTGGTTCTCCGCCGGTTCCAAAATGACGCGTGGGAATCCGGGACGGGTGGCCCCGGCGCGAGGTTGCGCGGCAAGGAGCGAAACGAACGGGGGCGGAGGCGTCGTGACCTCACGGGTGGGTTCGCCGGTCAGAGCGGCACGCAACGCCGCCGCCAGAACCGGGTGGAGCGGACCGGCGGCGGCATCGAAAGCGCGTTGAAAAATCTCCCGCCGCGCGTCCGTCGGCACCCCCCCGGCGGCCAGCACCTCCGCGTCGATCCCGGCCAGCAAAGTCGCCGCGACTGTCGCCGCGGTTTCCTCGCGGGCAATCCGCGCGATGTTTTCTCCCGCGGTGATCCGCACCCAGGCCCGGATGAACAGGCGCTCGGCCCAGGAACCCTCTTTGCCGGCCACGCGAATGCGCTTGAGGCCGTTCAGTTCCCGGAACAGCGGCAACAAACCGGCTAAACTCGCCAGGCCGACGCCCCCTTGCCCATCGACCACGTTTGGCCTCACCTGAGCCATCAGGCCGTCGCCAAAGCTTCCTTGGTGTACTCGCTGGCGCTGACGCGATCATTGTCCGCCCGGAGCACCAGAGTTTTGAGGTAGCCGATGCTGCGGCGCATCAGATCCTCGTCGATCTCGTGGACGTTGAAACCCTCGCCGATACGGCGGAGCATCTGGATGGTCAATTCACCGCCGAGATGTTCGCGGAACTCGCGCAGACCACGGAAAATCTCCGGCGAATCCAGCGCGGGATCATAAAGCGCGAAGCCCACGCCAGCGAGGACGCCGCAGACCCGGTGAACGTCATCGGCTCCCAGCCAGCCTTGCAGGTGGGAGTAAACTACGTCCAGAGCGAGACCGATGGCAACCGCCTCGCCGTGGCGCAGGTGATAGTGGGTCAATTGTTCGAGCTTGTGGGCCGACCAGTGGCCGAAATCCAGCGGTCGGCTGCTCCCCATTTCGAAGGGGTCGCCGCCCCGGCAGATGTGTTGGACGTGCAGTTCGGCGCAGCGGTGATTGATGCGGCCCATCGCGGCGAGGTCCCGCGCGGCGAGGGCAGAGACGCTGTCCTCGATCTGCTCGAAAAACGCGGCGTCCTTGATGAGCGCCACCTTGACGGCTTCGGCGATGCCCGCGCGCCACTCGCGGCCAGGCAGAGTTTCCAGGAAGCGCAGATCGTTGAGTACCGCCCAGGGAGGCGCGAACGTCCCCGTGAAGTTCTTCTTTCCGAAGGAGTTAATGCCGTTCTTGACTCCCACGCCGCTGTCATTTTGCGAAAGGGTGGTCGTCGGGATACGTAGCAGGCGGATGCCCCGGTGAGCCGTGGCGGCGGCGAAACCGCCCACATCCAACAGCGCGCCGCCGCCGATCACGGCCAGGTAGGAGTGGCGGTCCAGACCAGTGTCGTTGACGGCTCGGCGGATGGCATCGACGTGCACCGGGCTATTTTTCACGGCTTCGCCGCCCGGCAGCAGGAGCGGCGTTCCGGCCAGCGCGAGCGTGTCCGCGTGGCGCTTGAAATATGCCTCGATGGCACCGCAGACCGGTCGGCAGCGTTCCACGTCCTGATCTACCACGAAAAGCACGCGCAGGGGGCGGCGTGCCTCGCGGCTTCCGGCGAGGACGACATCGCGGAAGGTGAGGTTCGCCGGGGCGAACAGGTCGGTCGTAAAATGAACGTCGTAGTGGAAATGAACCTGAACGTCGCCGGAAATCGTTTGCATGGGATTAAAACGAAAGCGATACGCCGGGAAGCATCGCGCAGACGCAGAATAGGCGGGAAGCACGCGCCAGGTTTCGGAGGGATCAGAGTTTCCCCGATGCAACTCGAAAGCAGCGCCCAGCGTATTCGTGGCATGCTGTTTCATCGTGTGGCTCAGGCCGTTGCTCCATGAGAATCCTGATTACCGGCGGGGCGGGCTTCATCGGCTCGCACATCGCCGCCGCCTACGTCCGCGACGGGCACGAGGTGGCGGTGCTGGATAACTTCCGCACGGGTTCCAAGCGGAACCTGCCCGCCGCCGCGACGCTGTTTGCGGGCGATATCAGCCAGGCGGGGGACGTGGAACTGGCTTTCCGGCAATTCCAGCCCGAGGTGGTCTCTCATCACGCAGCGCAACTCGACGTGCGGCACTCCCTCGAAGACCCCGCGCATGACGCCGCCACGAACGTCCTCGGCGGCCTCAACGTGCTGCTCCAAGCTGCCCGTTGCGGGGCGCAGCGGTTCATCTTCGCGTCGTCCGGCGGAGCGATCTACGGCAACACCGGGCGGATGCCCGCCGACGAGGCGACCCCTGTCCAACCCCTGTCACCCTATGGGCTGACCAAGTGGACGTTCGAGTCTTACCTGCACATCTGGCGGCAGGTTCATGGCATCACGCCGGTCATTTTGCGTTATGCCAACGTGTACGGGCCTAGGCAGAGCGCGGAGGGCGAGGCCGGAGTGATCGCCATTTTCTCGCGCCGTCTGCTGCGGGGTTGTCCCTGCGTGATCTACGGGGACGGCAGTTCGACGCGGGATTACGTCTACGTCGGCGACGTGGTGCGCGCCAACCAGCTCGCCCTGACGCTCGCGGATGGTGGGACTTTCAACGTTGGCACCGGGCGCGAAACCTCCATCCGGACGGTGTTCGACACCGTTCGTGACACGGTGGACCGCTTGCTGGGTCGGGGCGAGGAACGGCCGCGCCTGCCCGAGCATGCCCCGGCTCGCGCCGGGGAGGTTTACCGTAGCGCGTTGGACAATCGGCGCGCGGGCGAAATCCTGGGTTGGTCGCCGCAAACCTCGTTTGAAGCTGGCGTGGCGCAAACCGTGGAATGGTTGCAACGGAGCGCCTAGATGCCACCGGAGATTCTCTATGATCTATCGCTGCTGGGTTTCTGCAAAGAGGACCCGGCCAAGATCACCGGGATGCCGCGGGTCGTCCTGGAACAAGCGACCCGCCTGCAAACGTCGCCGGACTGCGCGGTCACGTTTTGCGCCGTGGAAGACCCAGCGGACGCCCGCCGTTTTGTCCAGTCGCACCCGACGCTGCGGAAAGCCCGGTTTGCCGTCCCGCAGGAAAACTCAGCGGCGACGATTGATCCCGTTGCTCTGCAAAATGCCCGTGTGTTCCACACCCCTCATTCGGCGATCCCGGATGCCGTGCGCGCGCATCCCGGGATGTCCGTGATCCAAACGATCTACGACATGATCCCCTTCTTGCTGCCCGAGAGCATGACGGCGGAATACCGGGATTATTACGCGGAAATCATCCGGCGGATTCGACCGGCGGACCGGGTCATCACCATCTCGCAGTCGGCCAAGGCGGATTTCTGTGAGTACACCGGTTTTGCGGAAGAAAGGGTCCACGTGATCCCGCTGGCGGCCAACGAGGCATTGTTCCAACCCTGCCATGAATTGGCCCGCCTGGCTTCGGTGCGAACCAGGCACGGCATCCCGGACGGTCCCTATTTGTTGAGCGTCTGCACGTTCGAGCCACGCAAAAACTTGCGCCACGTGGTTCGGTCGTTCGTGGATTTGCTCACCACCCATCCCGAGACCCACGATTTATCGCTGGTTCTGGCGGGAGGACAGGGATGGATGTTCGAGCCGATCCTGGCGGAACTGGCCGGGACGGCCCTCGTGGGCAAGCGGATCATCGTCACCGGTTACGTCGCGGATGCCGACCTTGCCCCTCTGTACAGCGGTGCTTTGGCGTTCCTGTATCTGTCGCGGTACGAGGGTTTCGGGTTGCCGCCATTGGAAGCGATGCAGTGCGGAACGCCCGCGATCACTTCCAACACCAGCAGCCTGCCCGAGGTGGTGGGCGACGCCGGGATCCTGCTCTCGCCGGACGACGCCGACGGCTTGTGCCAGGTCATGCTGGCAATGCATCAACACCCGGACCAACGGATCGGTCTGAGCCAGAAATCGCTCCAGCAAGCCCGTAAATTCGGCTGGGCAAAAAATGTCCGCCAGACGGTGGAAGTCTACCGCGCAAGTTTGGAGTAACGTGGCCTCCAATATCTTCGCATCTGGAAACCAGCGTCTTCAGTAGCGTGGGTTACATGACTCAATATCCGGCGGCCTTGCCGAAATGGTGCCGGTGATCTTGGCCGCCGAGCAGTTCGTTGGTCGCGGGGTCCACGGCGATCAGCTCGCTGTCTCCCCAGACACCTTCGGCTTTTTCGTCGAACGCCGCCGCGCGCTGGACGACGTAGCCAGCCGCGGCCAGCGCGTCGGCAGTAGGGGCGGGGAAACGCTTTTCCACCTGCAGAACGTCGGGCAGGAATTGATGGTGGAAGCGGGGCGCATCCGTGGCGGTCTGGATGTCCAGGCCGTTGTCGAGCACGGAGATCAGGTCATTGACCACCGTAGTAATGATAGTCGATCCGCCCGGCGATCCCAGCACGAGCCGCAACCGGCCCGGAACATGCGGTTCGGCTTCACCCGGCCGTACCGGTGGGGATGATTCGCTCACGATGGTCGGCGTCATGGAGGAAAGAGGACGCTTGCGCGGGGCGATGGCGTTCGCCGGGCCCTGGATCAGGCCGAAGCCGTTGGGCACACCTTGCTTGCTCGCAAAGTCGTCCATCTCATCGTTGAGCAGGAACCCCAGGCCTGGCACCGTCACCCCGGAACCGAACGGAAAGTTAAGGGTGTAGGTGCTCGCCACCGCATTGCCGTCGGCATCAACCACGGAAAAATGGGTGGTTTGCGGCGACTCGTGCGCTGCGGGCGGAGCGGACGGCGGCGGCGGCATGAAGCCTGCCGGACGCACGAGGGTCGCGGACGGGGAGGACTTCGTCCGGTCGATGGTTTTTCGCCAGGCGGCCGCATAGCTGGCGCTGGCCATCTGCGCCAGCGGCATCGTCAGGAAGTCCGGGTCGCCGAGGTAGTCGCCGCGGTCCATGTAGGCGCGGCGGAACGCCTCGGTGATGACGTGCACTTGCGCCGTGGAGCGGTCCGGGCCGAGTTTGGGCAGATCATAGCCCGAAAGGATGTTGAGCGTTTCGAGCAGCACGATCCCGCCCGAACTTGGCGGGGGAGCAGTCAGAATTTCGTAGCCGTGGTAATGGCCGATCAGCGGCGAGCGCTCCTTGCACTCGTAGGCGGCGAGATCATCGGCGGAAATGAGGCCACCATTCTTCTGCACGAATGTGGCGATCTGGCGCGCCATGTCTCCGTGGTAGAACCCGGTGGGATCGGCGGCGATGCTTTCCAGACAGCGGGCAAGTTCCGGTTGAACCAGGCGCTCGCCCGGACGGTAGAAATCGCCGTCGCGCTGGAAGATGCGGCGACTTTCGGGAAAGCGGGTCAGATGCTCGTCGTGGAAGGTGGCCAGTTCCTCGTCGGAAGGTAAATATCCTTCGCGGGCCAGCCGGATGGCAGGTGCCATCACCCGGGCGAGGCCCAGCTTGCCGAAGTGCGCTTCCGCGTAGCTCAGCCCGGCGACGCTTCCCGGAACCCCGGCGGACAGATAGCCGACGGTCGAGAGGCCGGGGACGACGTTGCGTTCCTCGTCCAAATACATGTCGGCGGTGGCTGCGGCTGGGGCCTTCTCGCGGTAGTCGAGGAACGTGGGTTCGCCGTGGTCGGGGTCGGGGTGCGCGGGCCGGATCAGCATGAACCCCCCGCCGCCGAGGTTGCCCGCCTGCGGCAGAACGACGGCCAGCGCGAAACCGACCGCCACCGCCGCGTCCACGGCGTTGCCGCCCGCCCGCAGGATTTCCACCCCGGCATCCGTGGCGTCATGATGGATCGTGACCACCATGGCGTGGGCGGTCCGGGTCGCGGGAGCCGCTGGGACGCCCTGCGCGAGGGCGCGGCCCGGCAAGCACGGGGCGACGCTCATACCCAGCGCGCACCGCAGGAACTGTCCCGCCAAACGGCCGCCAGCAGCCAACGCTCTTCGGGAAAACGGTTGCACCCGACCCCTTTGCTTCAGATTTCCCGCGATTCCAAGTCGAATCTTGACGCTCACCGGGCGTTGCCCGTCAGCGCACGCGCGATGTACGGCGCGGTGCGGCTGCGGGCAGACCGCGACACGGCCTCGGGAGTGCCCTCGGCCACGAGTTGCCCGCCTTCGTCGCCCGCGCCGGGGCCCAGGTCGATCAGCCAGTCGCTGCCGGTCACGACGCGCATGTCGTGCTCCACGACGACGACGGTGTGGCCCGCTGCTACCAGGCCGTCGAGCTGCGCCATGAGCTTCTCCACGTCGGCCGGGTGCAAGCCGGTAGTGGGCTCATCCAGGACATAGAGGGTGTGGCCGCGTTGGGCACGTTGCAGTTCGGTGGCGAGCTTGATGCGTTGCGCCTCACCGCCAGACAGCTCCGTCGCGGGCTGGCCGAGGCGCAAATACCCCAGCCCGACCTGGAGCAACGTTTCCAGAGAATGCTGCACCGGCGGCTCGTCCGCGAAGAACCTGGCCGCCTCGTCCACGGTCAGCCGGAGCACGTCCGCGATGCTTTTCTCGCGGTACTTGATCTCCAGCGTCTTCGCGTTGTAGCGCGACCCCTGGCACACCGGACAGGGGGAGTAGACGCTGGCCAGGAAGAGCAGTTCGACCGTCACAAACCCTTCGCCTCGGCAGTTCTCGCAACGCCCCCTGGCGACGTTGAACGAGAATCGGCCCGCGTCGTACCGGCGCGAGCGCGCCGCTTTGGTCGCGGCGAAGATCTTGCGGACGTGGTCGAACAGCCCCGTGTACGTGGCGAGGTTGGAGCGTGGCGTGCGCCCGATGGCCTTCTGGTCCACGACGACCAGGCGCTGGATGGTCTCCATGCCGGAAGCGATGCGGCCTCCGGTGGTGGCGGGCACGGGACGTTCGAGCGGGTCGGTTTCCTCCTCGTCGGCCGACAGGTCCTGGCCCAGCGCCGCCGCGACGAACTCCACGAGCGCCTGGCTGACCAGCGTGGATTTTCCCGAGCCGGACACTCCCGTCACCGCCGTGAACAGGCCGAGCGGGAAGGCGGCGTCCAGAAGGTGGAGATTGTTGCGCGTGACGCCGGAAAGCCGCAGCCAGCCGCACGGAGTGCGGGGTGGTTGATCGGGCCGCGGCAAGGCGTCGAAGAGGTAGGGGCCGGTCCGGGAAGCGGCCACCTCGCGCAGCCCGGCGGGCGGACCGCTGTAGAGAATTTCACCCCTGTGTTGGCCCGCCACCGGTCCCACGTCCACAATCCAATCGGCGCACCGGATGACGTCGAGTTCGTGCTCGACGACGAAGAGGGAATTGCCGGACGCCTTCAACCGGTCCAGGGCGCGCAGCAGGGCCTCGGTGTCAGCGGGATGCAATCCGGCCGAGGGTTCGTCCAGGACGTAGACCACGCCGAACAGGTTGGACCGCACCTGCGTCGCCAGCCGCAGCCGCTGCAACTCGCCGGGCGAGAGGGTGGGGGTGCTCCGTTCCGGGGTCAGGTAGCCTAGCCCAAGGTCGAGCAGCACGGCGTTGCGGCCCAGCAAATCCTCCACGATCCGCCGGGTGACAATGGCTTTTTCCGGATGCTGCCGGGTGGTTTCTTCGAGATCGGGCGCGGTACCGTCAAGGTAGGGCCGCAGGACCGCCGACAACTCCTTGAGCGGCAGCCGGGAGAGTTCGGCGATGTCCCGTCCGGCAAACGTGACTGACAGCGACTCGCGTCGCAGGCGCTTGCCGTGGCAGACCGGACAATCGCGGCCTAGCATGAACTGCGCGGCGCGCTGCTTCATCGCCGCGCTCTGACTGTGCGCAAAAGTGTGCAGCACATGCCGGCGCGCGCTGGTGAACGTGCCCATGTAGCTCGGCTCCATCTTTGCCTTGTGCGCGCGGCGCACCTCGGCGGCGGTGAAACTCGAATACACCGGCACGATGGGTTGCTCATCGGTAAAGAGAATCCAGTCGCGGTCCTTCTGCGGCAACTCGCGCCACGGACGGTCCACGTCGTAGCCGAGCGTCATGAGGATTTCGCGCTGGTTCTGCCCGCCCCATGCGGTCGGCCACGCCGCGATGGCCCGCTCGCGGATCGTCAGCGAGGGGTCGGGCACCATGGAGGCTTCCGTCACCTCGTACACGCGGCCTAGCCCGTGGCAGCGCGGGCACGCGCCCTCCGCCGTGTTCGGCGAGAACGACTCGGCGTAGAGCAGCCCCTGACCGGCGGGATAGCGGCCCGCGCGCGAGTACAGCATGCGAAGCAGGTTCGAGAGCGTCGTGACGCTGCCCACCGAGGAGCGGGTCGTCGGCGAGCCGCGTTGCTGCTGTAACGCGACAGCGGGCGGCAGGCCGTCAATCTCGTCCACCTCCGGCACCGCCATCTGGTGAAACAACCGCCGGGCGTAGGGCGAGACTGATTCGAGGTAGCGGCGTTGCGCCTCGGCGTACAACGTGCCAAAAGCCAGTGAAGATTTGCCGGACCCCGACACGCCGGTAAACACGACCAGAGCGTCGCGCGGGATGTCTAAATCGACGTTCTTGAGGTTGTGCTCGCGCGCGCCGCGCACCCGGACGAAACCTGTGAAATCGGCCAGAGAAACTTTTTCATCTGGTTGGCGACCCTCGCTCATGGTCCTTAATCGACGCCCGGCAGCGCGCGCGGGCAATTTCCAGCCGGACGGCGGTTCACTCCCGGCGGAACTGCGCGAAAATCCGGTTGGCTTCCTCCAGCGTCTCCTTGCTGCCAATGTCGAACCACGTGCCCTTGATCGGATGGGTGTGGACGGGCAGGCGGGGATAGAGCCACTGGATGAAGCGGCCGGGCTGATCGGGGTTGTTCCCTTCGGCCAGGTAGGTGTTGAACATCGGCACCGTGGATTTCGCAAAGAAATAGAGCGCGATGCCCGTGATCGTCCCGGTCGGGCGCGCGGGTTTTTCCTCGAACGCCAGGATGCGGCCTTCCTCGTCCAGCGTCAGGTTGTTGTATTTCTTGATGGCTTCGAGATCGCCCACATCGTAGGTCGCCAGGGTGGCGGCGGTGTTCTTGGCGAAGGCGGCGAAGTCGCCCAGGGGTTCGCTGAAGAGGTTGTCCCCGGCCACGACCATCAGGTCGTCGTCTTCCAGGTGTTCCCGGTTGACGACGAGGTGGATGTCGCCGATGGCACCCAGCTTGTCGGCGTCGCTCGTGGATTGATCGTCCACGATCTTGAAGCGCAGCTTGGGCCGGCGCTCGTTGTACCCGTCCGCCCATGTCTGGAAGTCCGCCGCGAATTTGTGGTTGGTGACGATGAAGACGGTTTCGATGTCCGGCACCGGGGCTAGGTTGTCGAGCACCCACTCGACCATCGGCTTGCCCGCGACCTCCAGCAGGGGCTTGGCCTTGTTGAGCGTTAGGGGGTAGAGGCGCGTGGCGTAGCCAGCGGCGAGGATGAGGATGTTCATGGCGGGTGTTCGGGTGGCGAACGCTGGCGCATGGTCGCGGATGCTTCAAGCACCAAAAACCCCGGGCGCAACCGATTTGAGCACGCGGCGAAAAGGCCGTAGGTTCCCAGGACCATGGCAACCACCCTCCCCGAAGTGTTCACCTTGGGCCATTCGCCCGACCCGGACGATGCTTTCATGTTCTACGCGCTGGCTGAACACAAGATCGACACCCGGGGCTACCGCTTCGAGCACATCCTCCAAGACATCGAGACGCTCAACCAGCGCGCGATGCGCGGGGAGTTGCACCTTTCCGCCGTCTCCATCCACGCCTGCGCCTACGTGCTCGACAAGTACGCCCTGCTGCCCAATGGCGCGAGCATGGGAGACGGGTACGGTCCCATGGTCGTGGTGGACGAGAAGAATACGAGCCTGCCTGAAGCGGTGAAGCTCGGGGACGAAAAAGCCATTCGTGAGTGGGTGCGGAGCCACAAGATCGCCGTGCCGGGGTTGAAGACGAGCGCCTTCCTGTCGTTGCGGCTGTTCTGCGAGGGCGAGTTCGACCACGTCGTCGTGCCCTTTGACCAGATTTTCGACGCGGTGCGCCGGGGCGAGGCGGACGCGGGCCTATTGATCCACGAGGGGCAGCTCACCTATGCGACCGACGGTTTCACGAAGGTCGTGGACCTGGGCGAGTGGTGGAAGAACAAGACTGGGCTGCCGCTGCCACTCGGCGGGAACATCGTCCGCAAAGACCTGCCCGCCGAGGTCCGCAAGGAGCTTTCCGACATCATGCGTGCCAGCATCGAATACGGCCTCAACCACCGGGCGGAGGGCGTGGCGCATTCCATGCCGCTGGCCCGGGGACTGGACGTGCCGCTCACCGACCGATTCATTGGAATGTACGTCAACGACTACACCCGCGATTACGGCGACACCGGGCGGCGCGCGATCACCGAATTCCTCAAGGCAGCCAGTGACAACGGCATCATCCCGGCCCCGGTCGAGTTGGAATTTGTGGAATGACGCGCCTCCGGGCCCCTTCGAGATGCCAGGTCGTGATAAGCAAACCTTAAAGATTTGGTCTGGCGGTCGGACGCGCTGGCAGGTATTCTGCTTGAAAACCTCGGGTCCTCACGGCTGGCCTGGAGAAACAAACCGGCCCGGCAAGCGTCGTTGTCTCCACCGATGGAAGGTCGACGGCACGACGCACGCGGACTTCTCGCACGAGAGGATCGGTCAACCGAGACATAGCCCCCGCCATCTCATCTCATGTCCGCGTCCTTGATCGTACCGCTCGCCCTATCCGCGTCGTTGGTAGTGGCCGGTTTATCGTGGTGGAACGTGGTGTTGCATCGGCGTTTGCGCGCGGGGCGCGACCGGGAAGAGGCGAGGTGTTCCGCCGGTCCCTCGCCGGAGGAGGAGCAATGGCGTCGGGCCGCCCTGGAAGCGGCCGGACAGGCCGATCAGCTACGCCTCCAACTGCGCGAAACCCAGCGCGAACTGGCGTCGCTGAGTTACTCCATCTCGCACGACATGCGCGCACCCCTGCGCGGCATCGACGGGTTCTCCCAGGCGCTGGCCGAGGACTACGGCGATTGCCTCGACGCCACCGCACACGACTACCTGCGGCGCGTGCGCGCGGGGGCGACGCAGCTAAACCTGCTCATCGAGGATTTGTTGTCCTTGTCGCGGATCGTGCGCGCGCCGTATCGGCCCGAGGAAGTGGACCTCAGCGCCCTGGTGGCCGCCGCCGCGGGCGAGCTTTCCGCCGCGGAGCCCATGAGGCAACTCCACTGGGACGTGCAATCCGGCGTGGCCGCCCTCGGCGACCGCGCCCTGCTCGATGTGGCCCTGCGCCACCTGCTCGTCAACGCGTGGAAGTTCACGGCGGGCCGGATCGCCGCGCGGATCAGTTTCCGCGTGCTCGAAACGCCCGGCCCGGAATGGCCGCCAGGCGTGCCGGTGTACGAGGTGCGCGACAACGGGGTGGGCTTCGACATGCAGTACGCGGGCAAGCTGTTCGGAGCGTTCCAGAAGATGCACGTCCCCGAGGATTTTCCCGGAGGACGGGGCATCGGGCTGGCCACCGTCCAGCGCATCGTCGCGCGTCACGGCGGCAGCGTGCGGGCTGACGCCACGCCGCAGGAAGGCGCGGCGTTCACCTTCAGCCTGACCAGCGCACCGGCTGGCGGCGAACCGCCCGGGGCGGAGGTCGCACTCCCGGCAGGCAGAATGCCGGTGCCGGGTCCCGGGATGACCGTGCCGAGGCATCCCACCAACGCCCGCTAGGATTACCCACCCGATATGAGCCCTCCGGAATCCGCCCCCTCCATCCAGGACAAGCTCATCCTGCTCGTCGAGGACAATCCCGACGATGAGACGCTGACGTTGCGCGCCCTGTCAAAAAACGGCATCCGGCACCGCATTGAGGTGGTCCGCGACGGGGTGGAGGCCCTAGACTTCCTCTTTGCCCGCGGCGCACATGCCACGCGCGTCGGATGGGGGATGCCGACCGTGACGCTCCTCGACCTCAAGCTGCCGCGCGTCAACGGGCTGGAGGTGCTCCGCCAGATCCGGGCGGACGCGCGCACGCGCAACCTGCCCGTGGTGGTGCTGACCAGTTCGCGCGAGGACGAGGACCTGATCCAGAGCTACGGGCTGGGCGCGAACAGCTACATCCGCAAGCCGGTCGATTTCGTCCAGTTCATGGACGCGGTGCGGCAGGTGGGCAATTATTGGCTGATCCTCAACGAGGAACCGCCCGGGCACGTGCCATGAGCCGACCGAACTCATTTGCCGGAGGCCGGGAGTACGCCGCCCGGCCCACGGACCAGCCTGCCAAGGGGAACCAGCCCCTGCGCGTCGTGCTTGTCGAGGACAACGACGACGACGCGCAGATTATCCTGCGCCTGCTCCGTCGGGGCGGCTACGAGCCGGATTGGGTCCAGGTGCAGACGGCCGAGGCGTTGGAGGAGGCGCTGGCGCAAGGCCACTGGGACATCGTGCTCTCGGATTACACAATGCCGCAATGCGACGCCCTGCGCGCCCTGCACAAGTTGCGGGAGCAGTCCGCCCACCTGCCCTTTATCATCGTGTCCGGCTCCATCGGCGAGGAGACAGCCGTGGCCGCCATGCGCGCGGGGGCGAGCGACTACCTGATGAAGACCAACCTGACGCGGTTGGTGCCGGCCATCGAGCGCGAGCTGCGCGAGTCCGCCGAGCGGCAGGAACGCTCCCGCACCAAGCGGGCGCTCATGGATTTGCAGGCGAAGTTCGAGGTGATCTTCCGCGAATACCTCGACGTGATGCTGGTGCTGGACGCACGCGACGGGGGCATCCTGCACGCCAACGAGGCGGTGTCCCGCGTGCTCGGCTACGAGGAGTCCCGGTTGGTCGGGCTGTCATTTGACACCCTCTGGCCGGACGACGTGCAGACCGCGGTGGCTCCGCTGCTGCAAGCCGTGCGGCGACAAGGGTTCGGCTTTTACTCCGGCGTCTTCCTGCGTCCCGACGGCACCTTGTTGCCCATGGACCTCCAGGCCAGCCGGGCCCAGTGGGGACGCACGGACGCGATCATCGTGACCCTGCGCGACGTGAGCGAACGCCTGCGCGCCGAGCAGCGTCTGGCGCAGGAAAAGGAACAACTCGCCGTCACCTTGCGTTCCATCGGGGAAGCGGTCATCACCACGGACATCCAGGGGCGGGTTGCTTTGCTCAACGGGGTGGCGGAACAACTCACCGGCTGGAGCCAGAGCGAGGCGGCGGGCCGACAGGTAGCCGACGTGCTCAAAATCTTCTGCGGCCGAGCCGAGAATTCTTGCACGGGACGCATCAAGGAGGTGCTGGTCGCGGGGGCACCCCTCGAATTGACGCGGCACGTCAGTCTCCGCTCACGCGACGACCGCACCTACAGCGTGACGCTGACCGCCACGCCCATCCGCGGCTACAACGGCCGGACCACAGGGGTCGTCACCATCGTCCGGGACATCACCAGCGAGCAGAAACTCGAAGAAGAACTCCAGAAAGCTTCCAAGCTGGAGAGTGTCGCATTGATGGCCGGCGGGATCGCGCACGATTTTAATAACATCCTGACGGCCATCATGGGCCACCTGTCGCTCGCGCGCAGCAACGCGGCGCGCGCCCCGCAGGCCCTGGCGACCATCCAGCAGGCCTGCGTGTACGCCACGGACCTGACCCGCCAGTTGCTGATGTTCTCGAAGGGCAGCACGCCCAAGCGCCGGGTCGAGGCAGTGGCGGCGCTGGTGCGCGAGAACGTGGAATTCGCGCTCCACGGCTCCAACCTGCGTTGCGATTTCCGCCTGTCCCATGACCTCTGGCCCGCCGAACTCGATCGCGGCCAGATCAATCAGGTCATCAACAACCTGGTCATCAACGCCGTGCAGGCATCCACGGAGGCGGGCGTCCTGGAGGTGAGCGCGGTCAACGTCCACGCCAGCCGCGAGCGTCCCGTCGCCACGCTGGGGCCGGGCAAATACGTGCGGGTCTCCATCCGCGACCACGGCTCGGGGATTTCGCCGGAGAACCTGGCGCGGATTTTCGACCCTTACTTCACCACCAAGACCGCTGGCAGCGGACTCGGGCTGGCGACCGTGTACGCGATCATCCGCAAGCACGACGGCCTCGTCCAGGCGGAGAGCGAACTGGGCAAAGGCACGGTGTTCCACATCTACCTGCCCGCGTTCGTGGCGCGCCCCCCGCTGACCGGCATCGGAGCCGCCGGGGTGGGGGCCGCTTCACCGGACGGGGCAGACCGGGCGGCGCGGTCCGAAAAACAGGGCCGGATTCTTTTCATGGACGACGAGGTCGTGCTGCAAGAACTCGTCGGGGCGATGCTTGAATACCTCGGTTATGACGTCACCTGTGCGGCGGACGGCGAGGAAGCGGTCCGCCAGTTCGAGGCGGCCCGCCGGGAGGGCCGCCCGTATAGCGCGGTGATCCTCGACCTGACGGTCCCCGGTGGCATGGGCGGCTTCGAGGCGCAGCAGCGCCTCCAGGTGCTCGACCCTGACGTGCGGACGGTCGTTTCCAGCGGGTATTCCAACGACCCCATTATCGCCAACTACCGGGGGCACGGTTTCAGCGGAGCTATCGCGAAGCCTTACCAGATAGCGGAACTCTCCGAGGTGATCCAGCAGGTGCTCGCCTGAGACACTGGCAGACCGCTCCCTGTCCTACTCGCTGATCTCCCGCGCGTACACGTTGAGCGTGGTGCCGTCAGCCGTCTGGCGCACGTCGGTGATCTGGTACGGACGGGTCTCGTCACGGCTGACCTCCGAGCCCTCCGTCGGGAGGGGGAGATCCGCCGGATATTCCACGATGACGCGCACGTTGTTCTGCACCCCGGACCGGAGCACGGCGTTCTTGATCCCCTTGCTCTTGTTTTCGCCCACGGCGCGGACCACGAATTGTCCGGTCAGGTAGATGGGCTCTCCCGCCAGGCCGCCGCGCTGGCTCAGGTCGAGAATCTCGTTGACGCGGACGCTCTTGCCGGGCGGTATCTGGCCGGGCCGATAGGTTTTCCACGTTTTGGTCGCCGCCACGTTCGCGGCGGGTACGCCGGGCTTCGGCGTACTGCCATCCAAAGGGGCCGAGAGAAAAGGCTGGAGCGAAACGCCATTGCTGGTCACCTGGCTGGGAGGAACCGCGTTGAGTACGGCGGGCGGCGTGGCGGCGGGCCGGGGAGCCGCCGCGTCCGCCGTAAGTGCCGGGCGCGCCGATGGTGCGTTCTTGGCCACTGCTGCCAGTGCCGTTGGCGTCGCGCTGGAGGCAGCCTGTTTCTTGGGATCGACCGCCGGACCCTTGCCGGGGGCGGGCGCGGGTGTCGAGTTTTTGGCGATGGCCGTCCCGGGGGCAGGGGTATCGGCGGGAACGGGTGTGTCCACGCCTTTCAAGGCGGGAGCCGGCAGTTTAACCCCTTCCTGCTTTACCAGGAGAGGGCCGAGCCCCGAGTGTGTGCGGAAGTCCAGGTACGCCACGTTGGCGCTTTCTAGACGGTCGCCGCGGATGATCGGCCAACCTGCGGCGACGTGCAGTTCGGTCGGCGGGTCCAGACGGAATCCTCCCGCCGTTCCCTTGAACTCGTACGCCCCGTAGTTGAGAGGGACGACCGTCAACTGGATGCGGCCGTCCTCCAGCTTGGTGACGTGCAGCACGGCGGTCAGTTCATAGGTCCGTCGCAGTTCGATGTCCATGCCCGTCTGCAAGTTGTGCTTGATGAGCGGGGCCTGCGCGGCGTTGGCGCTATAAATGTGCTCAATCAGCAACCGCGGGAAGTCGCTCGACACAGCCAGTGCCACGACGCCGGTGGGGATAAAGTCCGTCGGCTTCAGTTCAAAGGTGTCGAGGATGGTGAAGCGGCCCGTCACGTAGGGAACCTGCGGGTTGGTGCTCGAATAGTTCCGCAGGTAGGACCGTTCGAGTTCGCGGTTCACGTCGCGCAGTTGCGGTCCGTTCATCGCGTTGTAGCGGTTGAACAACTTTTCCGACGGCAGAAACTCGCCCGTGGGGGCGGCGTTGACCTTGAAACGCTGCGGCAGGTCGATTTTCTTGATCTTGCGCAGGATACGATAACTGACCGGCAGCTCCGGGCGGCTGAAGACGATGTAGCTGCCGATCCAGCACGCCATGCTGAAACCCACCAGCAGCAGCAGGAACACCGTCCAGAGGAACAGGTTATCCTTGCGGCGCGGCTCGTATTCGGGCGGTGGACGCAAAGCTTCCTCCTGGAGGGAAGTGCGGTTCATTGATGACGAGGCCAACGGGGACTTTTGCCGGTCGGCGTAGCCCGTGGCTTGGCCCAGATAGCGAAGGTCCCTGGGCATCGGGGCTGCTTATTTTGCCGCGGCGGCCGCTTCGGGCTCGAAGGAAGTGCCGCAGCCGCAGGTGCGGCGGGCATTCGGGTTCTGGATGCGGAAACCGGTTCCGGTCAGGTCATCGCAGTAATCGACGGTCGCACCACGCAGGTGCGGGACGCTCGCCGGATCGACCAGCACGCGGACACCGTCCCGCTCGGCAATCTCGTCGCCTTCCTTGGGCGCATCGAAGGACATGCCGTACTGCAACCCCGAGCAGCCACCGTTTTCGATGAAGATCCGCAGGCCCGCGCCGGGCTCCCGGCCGGGTTGTTCCGCGAGGAGGGAACGGAGGTGTTTGACGGCGTTGTCGGTGACGGTAATCATGGCGGACAAAGCTCGCGGCGGTACTTTCCCGTAGCGAGATTTACGGTTATTCTACCATTGGTCGGAGTCAAAACCAAATCTCGGTGTCTCCGCCCGTTGCCCGCCCTCTTTTCCGCCGACGTTTTTTCCATGAGTCGAGTCGCCCTCTTATCGGAGATCGTCGCCAGCCAGGTGGCGGCAGGCGAGGTGGTGGAGCGGCCGGCATCGGTGGTCAAGGAACTGGTGGAAAACAGCCTCGACGCCAAGGCCAACACGGTGGAGATCGTCATCCAGCGCGGCGGCATCGCCCTGGTGCGCGTGGTGGACGACGGCCACGGCATGGACCGCGACGACGCGCTGCTCTGCCTAGAGCGCCACGCCACGAGCAAGATCCGCACGGGCGCGGACCTGGCCGCCATCGCCACGCTCGGCTTCCGCGGCGAGGCGATGCCCAGCATCGCCAGCGTGTCCAGGTTCCGGCTGGCCACGCGCGAGCCCCGGGCGCTCGCCGGGACGGAAATCCTGGTCAGCGGCGGCCGGGTCGAGACGGTCCGCGACTGCGGTGACGCCCCTGGCACGAGCGTCGAGGCGCGCTCGCTGTTCTTCAACCTGCCCGCGCGCCGCAAGTTCCTGCGTTCGGAAGCGACCGAGGCCGCCCATGTCGAGTCGCAGCTCCACTTGCTCGCCATCGCGCATCCGGCCGTACGCTTCGTCTACGTGCGCGACGGGCGCACCGTGTTCCACCTCCCTTCGGCGCGCCGTCTCCTTGACCGCATCCGCGACCTGGCCGGAGGCGACGCGGCGGCGGAGCTCGTGCCGATCGAGCCGCTGCCGCGGTCCACCGGGGGTGGGACGATCAAGCTCAGCGGCTTCATCGGCAAGGCGGGCGTCAGCCGCTCGGTGCGCGCGGGGCAGCGCGTGTTCATCAACGGGCGGGCGGTCGAGAACGGTGTCGTCTTCCAGGCCCTGCGCGAGGGGTACCACACGGCGCTGATGAAGGGGCGTTACCCGGTGGCGTACCTGTTCATTGACATGGACCCAGCCGCGGCGGACGTGAACGTGCATCCGGCCAAGCGCGAGGTGCGCTTC
>CALMAQ010000333.1 GCA_937859745.1 uncultured Verrucomicrobiota bacterium
GCGGGACGCCCAGCCCTACCTCGTTGACGATGCGCCTGCGGCGCGGCGGGCATCCCCCTCACACAGCAAGAAAATTACTCCCGGCAGGGCAAGTGCAGATGCTTGAACACCGACCGGTAGAGCGTGCTGTGGAATAGCTTCGCCGTCAGGATTTGCCGTCCGCGCACGGCCACGCGGAAGAACATCGCCGCTCCCAGCGCCCCGGCGGGCGGTGCGACGTAGTAAATCCATTGCGCGTGCCACTCGCCCGCCACCATCGCCGGGCCGAACGAACGCGCCGGGTTCAGGCTCGTGCCCGACACCGCTGCCCCGACCCACACGAGTCCCGAAACGACGATCCAATTCATCAATGGCGTCCAGCGCAACAGCGCGTGGTGACTCACGAAGAAGAAGATGCCCAGCACGTAGGAAAACGTCATCACGAACTCCGCCCAGAACGCATTGCCGACCGTGTAACCCACTCCCGGCAGAGTCACGCCGTAGCCCACCGCCAGCGCGTGATTGCCCCACACAAGGGCCAGCAGCACCGCGCCGAGCACGCCGACCACGAACTGCGCCGCCACGTAGCCCAGTCCGTCGTGCCAGCGCATCTTGCCCATCGCGCAGAAACCCAGCGTTACGCTCGGGTTGATGTGCGAGCCGCTGAGCCGTCCCCAGGGCGAGATCGTGTAGAGCGAGCCGCTGCCCGCGAAGATCAGTCCCGTCACCCACAGGCGCAGGCTCGCGTCCGAGATCAGCCGCGCGCCGGGCAGGCCCGGCGCGTTGTTGAACACCACGGCGCTCAGGCCCACGAACACGTTCCAGGCCGTGCCGACGAGTTCCACTCCATATTCGGGCCAATGCCACGCATGCGGCGGCGCGGCGGGCAGATCCTGCGCGCGCGGGATGAGCGTGTCGGTCGCGGCGGCTTCCATGCTACTACATCCGCTCCGGCACCTCGATCCCCAGCAGGTCCAGCCCGGTCCGCAACGTGCGTGCCACTACCCGGCAAAGGGTCAGTCGCGTGTCGCGCTGGGTTTCCTCGCCGGCCTTGAGCACCGGACACGTCTCGTAAAAGGTGTGGAAAGCGCCGGCGAGTTCGTAGAGGTAGTTGGCGAGCAGGTTGGGCCGGAAATCGTCCAGCACGGCGGGGATCGTCTCGGCGAACTGCGCGAGCTTGCGCGCCAAGTCGAACTCGGCGGGCGCGGTCAGGGTCGGCACGCCGCCGCTGCCGGGGGCGTCCGGGTCCAGCCCGCCGCGCCGCAGGATGGACCGAATCCGCACGTAGGCGTTTTGCAGGTAGGGCGCGGTGTTGCCCTGGAAGGAAAGCATCTTGCTCCAACTGAAGATGTAATCGGTCAGCCGGTGTTGCGACAACTCCGCGTACTTCACCGCGCCTAGGCCGATGACCCGCGCCACCTCGGCCTTCTCGTCGGCGGGCAGTTCGGGGTTCTTCTCCTCCACCACGGCCAGCGCGCGCTCCACGGCCTCGTCGAGCAGGTCGCGCAGAGCCACGTTGTCGCCCGAGCGCGTCCGCATGATCTTGCGGTCCTCGCCCAGGATCGAGCCGAAGGGGATGTGCGTCAGCGGCACAGTGTAGCCCATGCGCCGGACGATGGCGTTGATCTGCTCGAAGTGCAGCGCCTGGGGGGCGCCGACGACGTACCACAGCGCGTCGGCGTGGAAGCTGTTGACGCGCTGCTCGTAGGTGGCCACGTCGGTCGTGGCGTAGTTGAACGCGCCGTCGCGCTTGCGGATGATGGCGGGCTTGTCGGCGAGCTTGGGGTCTTCGGGGAAGAACACGACGACCGCGCCCTCGCTCGTCTGGGCGATGCCCTTCTCCTCCAGTCGCGCGACGAGCGGGGCGAGGGCGTCCCGGAAGAAGCTCTCGCCGAACTGGTGGTCGAAGCGGACGGCCAGTTCGTCGTAGATGCGGTCCAACTCCTCCCGGGAAAGCTCCACGCACTTCTGCCAGATGGCGAGGTTCACCTCGTCGCCCGCCTGGAGCCGGGCCAGTTCCTCGCGGCATGCGTCCGCGATGGCGGGATCGGCGTCGCTGAGGCGGCTGGCCTCCTGGTAGGCGCGCACGAGTTCGGCGAGCGGATCGGCGGCGAGCGCCTTCTCGTCGAGGAAGTGCTTCCAGCCGTAGATCACCTTGCCGAACTGCGTGCCCCAGTCGCCGAGGTGATTGTCGGTGATGACGTGGTGCCCGGCGAACCGCGCCACGCGCGCCAGGGCGTCGCCGATCATCGTCGAGCGCAGGTGGCCGACGTGCATGGGCTTGGCGATGTTCGGGCCGCTCAGGTCGATGACCACGGTCAGCGGCCGCGCGGGCGGCTCGACGCCCAACCGCGCCGGGTCGGCGTCCAGCGTGGCCAGTTGCGCGGCCAGGAACTCGGGCCGGAGCCGGAAATTGATGAACCCCGCGCCCGCGATCTCCGGCGGCGCGCTGATCGCGGCCAGGACCGTGTCGGCTTTGAGCGCCTCAACGATCTGCGCCGCCAGCGCGCGGGGATTGGTCCGGCGTGCCTTGGCCAGCGTCATGGCGACGTTGGCCTGGTAGTCGCCGAAGCGGGTGTCAGCGGCCGGGGAAACCGGCGCGTCGAAGTCAGCGGGCGGCGGTTCGGGCAGCGTCGCCAGCGCCCGGCGGAGGACGGCTTGCAGTTGGTGGGCGATGGTCACAACAAAGGCGGAAGGCGGAAGGCGGAAGGACGGAGCACCGAGGCGTGCGGGTGCCAAGATGGCACGTCCGCCGAAGGGTGCAAAGGCACGGTGGAAACAGGACCGGGCCGCCAGAATCTTCCCCGCGAGCAGGAACACGGGTTTATCTTTGCGGAGCCCGGGGTTAGTTTCCCAGTATCATGGAAATCAAACGATGTGGCTCGCAGCCGTCCAACCAGGGACCGGCCGACTGGTTCACCGGCACGGTGCGGATCGACCCGCTCTTCCAGGCCGGTGCCCCCGCGCGCGTGGCCGGGGCCAGCGTGACGTTCGAGCCCGGTGCCCGCACCGTGTGGCACACCCATCCCCTCGGGCAAACGCTGGTCGTCACGGCGGGGTTCGGCCGGGTGCAGCGCGAGGGCGGTGCCGTCGAGGAAATCCGGCCCGGGGACGTGGTCTGGTTCCCGCCGGGCGAGAAGCACTGGCACGGCGCGTCTCCCGCCACGGCCATGACGCACCTCGCCATCCAGGAACAGCTCGACGGCAAGGTGGTCGATTGGCTCGAACCGGTCAGCGACGAACAGTACGCGGCCTGAGCGTCCCCGCGCCCCGAGGGCCTATTTCGAGGCGTTGCCCCGGCTCTTGAAGATCGCCAGGATGTCCTTGGCGTCCCCCGCGGTGGCCAGGGACTCGCGTACGGAACGGTCGTTGAGCAGCTTGGCGATGGCCGCCAGGGTCCGCAGGTGCATCTGAAACTGGTCGCGTGGGACCACGAAGAGCACCACGAACTTCACCGGCGCGTTGTCGAGCGAGTCGAACTCGATCCCACCCATCGACCGACCGAAGGCCGCCACGACCTCCGTCACCTTGTCGCTGGAAGCGTGTGGGATGGCGATGCCGAAGCCGATGCCCGTGCTCATGGTTTCCTCGCGCTGGTTGAGCGCGCGGAGCACCACGTCGTGGTCCTCGGGCTTGATCTTGCCCACTTTGCCCAGCAGGTCCACCAACTCCACGATGGCCCCCCACCGCTCGGTGGCATGCATTTGGGGAAGGATTTGCTCGACGGTCAGTAGGCTGGAAAGATCCATAGTCTCTCGGCGGCAGCGCCTGGAAGGCGCTCGGGGACCCGCGGTTTGGCGACGTTAGCGGGTCCGGAGGCTTTGACAAGAGATTTCCCGAAGGCGGAAGGCGGAAGGCGGAAGGATGCCAAAGTTTGGGGATGGGGCGCACGCTTGTCGGCATCAGACACATGGCATCCGCTATCCTGCATCCTGCATCCTGCATCTTTCCGCCTTCCGCCCTCCATGCTCTCCTTTCCCCTTGCCTTCCTCGGTTGGGAGTTCTTCGAGCCCCGCCGCCAGCAGTGGCTCGCCGCCTGGGTGCCCGGCTGCGTCCACCTGGACCTGCGCTGCCATGAACTCATCCCCGATCCCTTCTACGGCTCCAACGAACTGGACCTCCAGTGGATCGAGCGCGAGGACTGGCACTACCGCGCCAGCTTCGACCTGCCCGCCGACTCGCCCCTGTTCGCGCACGACACCGTGGAACTCGCTGCCGACGGACTGGATACAACGGACAAGGACAGCACCGCCTCCCCAGGCTCCTACCGCGTGGCCGGGAAAGGCGCGTCGGTGGCCCGCTCCACGGTTTCCGTGTCCGTGACGAACTCGTGGTACCAGGCCCGGTGCGCGGACCAGGCATGGCAGGCCAGGCAGGCGGTCTGCTCCCACGCCTTGCCGCAATCGGGGCACACTCCGGCGGTGTCGAACGTGTTCCATTCGCAGCGGCAGGTACACCACCAGCGCGAGGATTCGCGCGGCTCCCAGTCGCACTTGGGGCAATAGATTTTGACCTCGCGCCGTTTCATTCCTCGCCTTTCTTCCGGCGTCCGGCCTTGACCGCCCCCCGGTGCCGCTTGTCCTGCAACATGCGCCGCTTGACCCCGCGCGGACGCGGGGCGTTGGCGCGGCGGTGCTTCTCGCGCGCATCGACGACGGCCTGCCGCTCGGCCTGCCGCGCCGTCTCGATGGCGTCAAGCAGGCGCGTGCGGGCCAGTTCGCGGTTCATCGCCTGCGAACGCGAATCCTGCACGGTCACGGCCCGGCCGCTGGGCCGGTGGCGCAGGGTCACGGCGGTGGACACCTTGTTGACGTGCTGTCCGCCCGGCCCGCCCGAGCGCGCGAACGATTCCTCGAAGTCCGCCGGGTTCAGCCCCAGCCGGGCAGCGCGCGCTTGGAAGTCTTCTGGCATGGCAGAGCAAGGCGAACGGGCGGCGTTTACAGCCAGGTGATGATCTGCGGGAGAGCGGCGGTCATGTCCCGGTAGCCGTCGGCCACCTTGCCGCCGTAGGCGCCGGGCCCGAACAGCGAGCGGACCAGCAGCACCGGCGTGTAAACGAGGTAGCAAACCGGTACCGCCACCGCCCAGAGCAGCACCGCGCTGAGAAGCTGCCAGAGGACGCCGAGCAGCGGTTCGACGACGACCTCCAGACAGGCCTGCGCGACACAGCCAAGCAGGGTCAGAAGCGGGCCCAGGATCACACCGGGCAAGGCTTCGAGGAAGGCGTCCACGGGTTTGGGAAAAGGGTCCAGCGGGGCAGTTCCACCCCGGGGCGACCGAACCCAGCATGCGGGTTGCAGGAGCCACGTGCAAGCCAATTGGGCGAGGTCGCAGATCAGGAGGACGGCGGACGGATGACGGGTGTCAGATGACAAACCTGGAGAAAACCCATCGCAAAAGCTCCGCCAGCCGTCATCCCGCATCCTTCCGCCGTTCTCAGGCCGGGATGCTCGTCCGCAACGCCACCGCCGGACCACCCTCGGGGGCGACCTCGGCCCCGGGCAAACACGCGGGTACGAGGAAGAAGTCACCCGGCTTGAACGTCGTCCCGGCGCAGGTCACGCGGCCCTCCAGACAGGCGAATACTGCGAAGCGCCCGCCCGTGCCCGCCAGCGCGGGCCGGGGGGCGTCGAGCGTCCATTTTTCCACCCGGAAGAACGGGCAGGCGGCCAGTTCGCCGTTCGCGCCGTGGACGGCGGGCTGGAGCGAGGGGCGCACGTCGCCGAAATCCGTCGCCTGGAGCGACTGTTCGATGTGCAGGGTGCGCGGCTTGCCGTCCAGACCGAGGCGGTTCCAATCGAAGACCCGGTAGGTCGTGTCGCTGTTCTGCTGGATTTCCACGATCAGGCAGCCCGCGCCGATGGCGTGGATGCGTCCGCTGGGAATGAAAATCGAGTCGCCTTCCTCCACGGGCAGGCGCTGGACGAGGTCCGCCGCCCGGCCCTCGTGCAGCGCCTCCTCGAAATGCACGCGGTCCGTGGGCGCGGACAGCCCGGCGAACACGTCCGCCCCGGCCTCGGCGTGCGCGACGTACCACATCTCGGTCTTGGCCTCGCCGTGCAGCGTCGCCGCCAATGCCGCCGGGGGATGCACCTGGAGCGAGAGCCGTTCCTGGGCGTCGAGCATCTTGACGAGCAGGGGAAATCGCCCGTCCGCCGCGCCTTCCAGGCCGGGACCAAAGAGTTCGTCCCGGCGGCCGGTCCAGAGTTCGTGGAGCGTGTGGCCGCGCAGGGGACCAGCGTGGACGACGCTCTGGGCTTCCTCGCGGTCCACGAGTTCCCACGATTCGCCGATGCGGGAGCCGGGCGGGAGCTTCTTGCGGTAAAGCTGTTCGAGCCGCCGCCCCCCCCAGACACGCTCCATGAACAGGGGCTCGAAAAC
>CALMAQ010000334.1 GCA_937859745.1 uncultured Verrucomicrobiota bacterium
GCATCGCCGCGGCCATCGACAAATACGTCTACATCACGATGCACCAGACGTTCTTGCCGTATCTCATCATCAAGTATTCCAAGCTCGAACGGGTCGGCAGCGTGGACGAGATCGAGCACCCGATCATCCGCGAGGCCATGCGCCTGACCGGCGTGGAGGCCACGGCGCTGGAGCTTTCCTCCATGGCCGACATCCCCGCCGGGACGGGCCTGGGAAGCTCGGGCAGCTTCACCACGGCGCTGCTCCAGGCGCTGCACGCGCACCAGAAGAACCTCGTCCACCCCGCCGAACTGGCCGAGCAGGCCTGCCACATCGAACTGGACAAGCTCCGGGAGCCCATCGGCAAGCAGGACCAGTACATCGCGGCCTACGGCGGCATCACCTGCTTCGAGTTCCAGCCCGGCGGCAGCGTGAAGGCGTGGCCGCTCAAGATCAGCGAGGAAACGCTCTTCAACCTGGAGGACAACCTGCTGCTGTTCTTCACGGGCTACTCGCGCTCGGCGTCGAAGATCCTCAAGGAGCAGGACGACAAGAGCAAGGGCGGCGACAAGAGCATGGTGGACAACCTGCATTTCGTGAAGGATCTCGGCCGCCAGAGCCAAGCGGCGCTGGAGGGCGGCAACCTGGAGGAGTTCGCGCGCCTGATGGATGTCCACTGGCAGCGCAAGAAGGAACGCTCGGGCGGCATGAGCAACCCCAAGATCAACGAGTGGTACGACAAGGCGATGGCCAACGGCGCGCTGGGCGGCAAGTTGATCGGCGCGGGCGGCGGCGGCTTCCTGATGTTCTACGCCAGCGACAAGCAGCGCCTGCGCCACGCCATGCGCGAGGCCGGGATGAAGGAAGTGCGCTTCCGCTTCGACTTCGAGGGCACGAAGGTCGTTGTTTGAAGGGAGCGTGGAAACGTTTGGCGAGGCTCCTACTACCTGCTAAAAGCACCTTGAAAGCAGGAGAGCACCTTCCATGAAACTCGATTCCATCGCCCATCTGGCACGCCGGACCCTGCGTAAAACCGGGTTCGACCTGCTGCGTTTTCGTTCCCTGAACACCGTGTTGGCGCACCACGGCATCAACCTCGTGCTGGACGTGGGAGCCAACGTCGGCCAGTACGGGCACGAGTTGCGCGAACTGGGCTACCGGGGCCGGATTGTTTCGTTCGAGCCGCAGCAGCAACCCTTCGGCGTGCTGGCTGAGGCGGCCCGGCAGGACGGCCAATGGGAAGCCGTGCACATCGGCTTGGGCGACGTGGAGGAGCAACGCGAGATCAACGTTTACGACGACTCACGCCTGAGTTCGTTTCTGACGATGGGCGGGGAGACCGCCCACTTCAACGCCACGCAGGTCGCCAGGGAGACCATCCAGGTCCGCACCGTGGACGGCATCCTTGGCCAATACCTGCGGCCGGACGACAAGGTGCTCCTGAAGATCGACACGCAGGGATTCGAGCGGCAGGTGCTGGCGGGCGCGGAGCAGTCGCTGGGCCGACTGGCGGGGATCCAGATCGAGATGTCCGTCGCGCCGCTCTACGACGACCAGCCGCGCATGGAGGACATGATCACGCTGTTGAGGAGCAAGAACTTCCTGCTCTGGCAGATGATGCGCGGCGCGGCGGACATGGCGACCGGCCGGGAGTTGGAGGTGGACGGCGTCTTCATCCGCCGCGATCTGGCGCAGACATGAAGCCGGAGATTTTTCTGTGAGCGCCCTCGAATCTCCTCCGCCGCCCGACCTGTCGGACTGGACCGTCGCCCTGCTGGCCGGAGGGCTGGCCACGCGGCTGCGGCCCATCACGGAGACGATCCCCAAGACGCTCGTGCCCGTGGCGGGCGAGCCGTTCCTGGCGCACCAACTCCGATTGCTGCACGGGCACGGCTTCCGCCGGGTGGTGGCCTGCGTGGGGCACCTGGGCGAGCGCATCGTCGAGGAGTTCGGCGACGGCGGGGCGTTCGGGATGCAGCTCGCATACTCGTTCGACGGCGAAAAGCTGCTCGGCACGGGCGGGGCGATCAAGCGCGCGCTGCCGAAGCTGGGCGAGGCGTTCGTGGTCCTTTACGGGGACAGCTACCTGCCGATGGACTACGGCGCGGCGGTGCGTCGGTTCGTGGAAAGTGGCATGCCCGGGCTGATGACCGTGTTCCACAACAAGGGCCGGTACGACACGAGCAACGTCGTGTTCGCCGACGGCACGATCCGCCGCTACGACAAGAAGGAACTGACCCCCGAGATGCGCCACATCGACTACGGCCTGGGCATCCTGCGCGCCGACGCGATGACCCCGTACCCCGACGACGCCCCCTTCGACCTGGCGGAGGTGTACCGCGACCTGTCGCGTGAGGGGAAGCTGGCCGGGTACGAGGTGCGCCACCGCTTCTACGAGATCGGCTCGCACCAGGGACTGGAGGAACTGGACGCGCTACTGCGCGCGGGCAAGGTGCCCGGCCTGCCCGACGACGTGGCAAACCAGTAGGCTCCGGCACGGTCTGCGCGTGCCGACGGGAAACGCCGATCCGCGTGACTCTCTCGTTGCCGACGATTGATACGACTGATATACCTTCTCACCCCAAACCCATGAGCACCTACGCCGAACAACACCTGCGCGAAACCTCCGAGATCGTCTCCAAGCTCGACCCTGCCCTCTGTGAACGCGCCGTCGATCTGCTCGTGGACGTGCGCTCGCGCGGCGGACGGCTCTTCATCCTGGGCGTGGGCGGCAGCGCGGCCAACGCCTCGCACGCCGTCAACGACTTCCGCAAGATCGGCGGCCTGGAATGCTATGCGCCCACCGACAACGTCTCCGAACTGACCGCCCGCACCAACGACGAGGGCTGGGCCAGTGTGTTCGTCGAGTGGCTCAAGGGCAGCAAGCTCAACGCGAAGGACGCGCTGCTGATCTTCTCCGTCGGCGGCGGCAACCTGGAGAAGAACGTCAGCCCCAACCTCGTCAGCGCGCTGCAACTCGCCAAGGAGCGCGGCGCTTCGGTCATCGGCATCGTCGGGCGCGACGGCGGTTACACGGCCAAGGTCGCGGACGTGGCCATCATCATCGCCACGGTCAACCCGGACAACACCACGCCGCATTCCGAGGCGTTCCAGGCCGTCGTGTGGCACCTGTTCGTGTCCCACCCCAAGCTCAAGGTCCAGCAGACCAAGTGGGAGAGCACGAAATAGGTTCAAATTGCCGCGAAGCCCGCGGGAAGCGCGGTTTTCGCCACCACTGGAACAACCGGAACAACGGGAAGCTAAAATTCGCGTAGAACCGAATTTTTCCCGAAATGATTCCACCACCCCCCGATTGCCATGCGGCGTGCCGTTTTCCTTGACCGCGACGGGGTCATCAACCGATCCGTCGTGCGCGACGGTCTGCCGTACCCGCCGGACACCGTCGAGGAGTTCGACATTTATGAGGACGTACCGGCGGGCCTCTCGCGGCTGAAGGCGGCGGGGTTTCTGCTCGTCGTCGCCACCAACCAGCCCGACGTGGGCCGGGGCACGCAGAGCCGCGAAGCCGTCGAGGCCATGCACGCCGCCATGCGGGCCGCGCTGCCCGAAATCGACCGCGTGGAGGTTTCCTACGATCCCGGCGGCAGCGGCCCCGCCGCCCCGCGCCGCAAGCCCGCGCCAGGCATGCTCCTGGATGCCGCCGGCGCGCTGGGCATCGCGCTCTCGGAGTCGTTCATGGTCGGCGACCGCTGGCGCGACGTGGACTGCGGCCACGCCGCCGGGTGCCGCACCGTGTTTCTGGACCGCGGCTACGCCGAAACACTGCGCCAGCCGCCGGATTTCACCGTGGGCTCGTTCGCCGAGGCCGTGGAGGTCATCCTCGACGCCGCCCGCGCGGGTTGACCCGAGGTGACATTTCCGAAATCCGCTTGTTCTCCCGCCCGGAACCAACGATGATCAGGCCGTTTATGAGCACCGATCTTCTCGCCAACCTCCCCATCAAGATTTTCGCCGACGGCGCGGACCGCGAAGGCATGTTCGACCTGTACCGCAAGCCGTTCATCCAGGGCCTGACCACCAATCCCTCCCTGATGAACAAGGTGGGCATCACCGACTACGAGACCTTCGCCAAGCTGCTGCTCGAAACGATCAAGGACAAGCCGATCTCCTTCGAGGTGTTCTCCGACGACTTCGAGGACATGAAGCGCCAGGCCCTGAAAATCCGCGACTGGCAGGAGAACGTGTACGCGAAGATTCCCATCACGAACACCAAGCGCGAGAGCGCGCTGCCGCTCATCAAGGAACTGGCGGCCGAGGGCGTGAAGCTCAACGTGACGGCGCTGCTCACCCGCGAGCAGGTCAAGGGCGTGGCCGAGGCGCTCAACCCCGAGGTGGCGTCGGTCGTGTCGGTGTTCGCCGGGCGCATCGCGGACACGGGCGTAGACCCGCTGCCGATCATGAAGGACGCGCTGGACATGCTCAAGAGCCAGCCCAAGGCCGAGCTTTTGTGGGCGAGCGTGCGCGAGGTGCTCAACATCTTCCAGGCGGCGGACATGGGCTGCCACATCGTGACCGTGCCGCACGACATCCTGGCCAAGGCGATCAAGATGGGCGGCATGGACCTGGCCGATCTGTCGCTGGACACGGTGCAGATGTTCTACAAGGACGCTGTGGCGGCCGGGTTCAAGCTCTGAGCCAAGACGGACGGCGGGCGGGCCGCCCCTGCTCGGTTGACATTCGCTCCAAAAGGAACTAATTTTTGTTCCAAATGGCAAAAGCAATGTCCAAGATCGGCGCGAACGATGTCGTCCACAAAGGGACGGAAGCTTCTTCGGTCACGGTGCAGAAAATCTGCGTTGGACTGGTAAGTAGTTTCGTCAGCGGCGAGTCCAACGTGGTAAGCCACGCTCAACTCGCTCCGGCGCACGTCATTCGAGAAACGGAAGCCGGTCTGCCCGTGCAGGAACTCGACGACCTGCAAAGCAGCCTTGGCTTGTCGATGGACAAGCTGCTGTCGATGCTCGGCATCTCCAAGGCGACGTTTCACCGCCGGAAAGCCGCCGGCCGTTTGGATGCCTCGGAGTCCGACCGCGTCGTCCGCTTCGCCCGTCTGATGGGCCAGGCCGTCAGGGTGCTGGAATCCGAGTGGGCCGCGCGTCTGTGGCTCAACTCTCCCCAGGTGGGTTTGGGTGGATCGGTGCCCCTGCAATATTCCCGGACGGAGGTGGGTGCGCGAGAGGTGGAGAACCTCCTGGGTCGGATCGAGTACGGCGTCTATTCCTGAGATGCAGGCCTGGCGGATGGTGAAAGAGAAACATGCTGCCACGGCGTTTTCCGGAGAGGGTGCGTACCGCAGCGGCGGACGCTGGAACTCGGTCGGCATCCGGGTCGTCTATGCCAGTGCCACGCAGTCGCTGGCCGCGCTGGAGAATCTGGTCCACCTCAACCCGAAGATAGCGTTCCGGTACGCGGCCTTCCGGATCGAGTTTGACGCCGTTCTCCTGGAGCAGTTCCCCGCCGACATCCTGCCCGCGAATTGGACCGAGGAACCTCCACCCCCATCTACCCAGGCCATCGGCGACCGGTGGGTCAGGGAGGCTCGGTCGGCGGTGTTGGGGCTGCCCAGCATCGTGGTGCGAGGCGAAACCAACTACCTCTTCAATCCTGCTCATCCCGACTTCAGGCAAATCAGCCTCGGCCCACCAGAGCCATTCGCCTTCGATCCACGGCTGCTCGCTTGAGCTTTCCGGTTGACCCGACCCTGGCCGTGAAGCAGCCCTTTTTCCTCATCGTCGGCGACACGGCGCGCAACCCGGGGCGCTCGGGCATCCAGAGCGTCGTGCGCTCGCTGGCGGCGGCCCTGGCGGAACGGCGCGCGCCGGTGCGTCCGGTGATCTGGAACGCCCGCCTGCGGCTGCTGCGTCCGCTGCCGCCGGAACTGGTGGTCGGCCCGGGCGCGGAATCGTTGCGCGACCCGGCCGCGCTGCCCCCGGGCACGCTGCTGCGGCAGCCGCTGGCGTGGCTGCCGTGGCTG
>CALMAQ010000335.1 GCA_937859745.1 uncultured Verrucomicrobiota bacterium
CTGGCCGGCGGCGGCCCCATCGTCGGCTGTTCGCCGGGTCCGGGCTCGAAGCCCTCCCGGCCGGGAAACCCGGGCGGGCGCGCCCCCGGTCCGCGCGGGCCCGGATGCCGCCGGGCCTCGTGGCGCGTGAGTTCCTGCCGCACGGTGGCGGGCAGTTCCCGGAGGTCCCCGGCAACGAACGTGCCGTCGTTGCGGAAGATGGCCGCCTGCAGGCCGCGCTCGCGCCAGATGGCGACCGCCTGGTCCAAGGCCCCCGGCCATTGCGCGGCCGGCAACCGCCGCAGGTCGGCCGCGAGGGGCTGGCCGATGGCTTCGAGCCGGTCATCCGTGGACCCCGCGATCAGCGAGGTCATGCCGATGCGGAATTGCACCAGCAGGAACCCGCTCACGAGCAACCCGACCACCGTGAGGTTGACGAAGAACCAGCCGAGAATTTTCCAGCGCAGGGACATGGGAAGGCAAAAGGCAAAAGGCAACAGGCAGGATGCAGGATGCAGGAGGCAGGAGGCAGGATGCAAGAGGCAGGACGGCAGAAGAGAACGCGCGTTCCATCCAAAGCTCTGTCATCCTGAGCGGAGTGCAACGGAGCCGAAGGACCTTCCGCCGCCGGAGGCAACCGGGCCTTGGCACAAACAGCGTCGGACCTGCTGGCAGCGTGACGCTGCCGCGGGCCGGAAGGTCCTTCGGCTGCGCTCGCGGACTCGCTGCGCTCGGGAGGACAGAAGTTTTGGATCGGCACACGCGCTCTGCTGCCATCCCGCCTCCTGCCTCCTGCCTCCCGCCTCCCGCCTTCATCCTTCCTCCCCCGGGTCCACGAGCATGTAGCCCGCCGAACGCACCGTGCGGATGAAGCGCGGGTTCTTGGGGTCGTCGCCCAGCTTGCGCCGCAGGGCGGAAATCTGCACGTCGATGGCGCGGTCGAACACCTCGTACTCGCGGTCGCGGATTTCCGCGAGCAGGTGGTCGCGGGTCTTCACCCGGCCCTTGGCGCGCGCGAGCGAGGTCAAAATCTCGAACTCCCCCGGCGTCAGCGCCAGCGGCTTGCCGCCCAGCGTCGCGCGGCGCGAGCCCGGGTTGATCCGCAGTTCCGCCACCGCCGCGCCGATTTCCAGGCCCACGATCTGGTCGGCCTCGTCGCCCCGGGCGGTGAGCATCAGCACGGGCGTGTCGCCCGCGCGGCGGATGCGCCGCAGCACCTCGAAGCCGTCGAAGCCGGGCAGCATCACGTCGAGGATGATCGCCTGCCACGGTTCGGCCGCAGCTTTCTCCGCGCCCGCCGGGCCCGTGTGCGCGGCGGAAACATGGTAGCCGAAGGCGGCGAGATAATCGGTGATGAGCGCGCAGAAATCCCGGTCGTCGTCGATGAGGAGGACGCGCGGCAGGGCCGTGGCGAGGAGATCTTTGGAGGGCGGAGGCGGCGGCATGGTCGGGCTTCCCATGTTTGGATTGGTACCAACTTCCCGGCCAGGTGGGGTGGGAAATTACCAACTGCTTACAAATCTGCGGCCAAACTTCATCGCTTCCTTACAACCGGCTGCCAAAAAGTCCCCCGTCCACCGCACCAACCGCCTTACATTTTCTTCGTGGTGTGCGTGCTCATCGCCTGGTCCACGCTCGTGTCGGACGGCCAGACGCCCCCGGCCGGGCTCACGTTCGCTGGCCGCCCGCCATCGGCTGCCCAGACCGCCGATCAGATGCCGTAGGAAATATTGTTCGCGTGGACGAACTCCGGATTCTGGCCGCGAAACCACCTCAGGAACCGGTCGGGATCGTTGAAGATCGGCGGACTGCCGCTTTGCTGGATGTACCCGTCTTTGAGGAGTTCGCCGCTTTTGCGGCGGAGGTTGCCCCACTCCCCGAGCAGATCTTCATCCACCCGCTGGGCTCCGGCGCGGTACGCGCCGATGGGCAGGTGACAGCGGAGCCGGCCGGACTCGCGTGGGTCGGCAAACGCCACGGTCTCCTTGGAGTGGGCGTTCGCGCGGCGGGTATGGGCGTTGCGATGCGCGTCGAGCACGCCTACGTCGCTGGCGCCGAGCACGTGCGACACCCGGAAGAACCCGATGATCGAGCAGACGATGGCTCCGGCGTGCTTCCCGTCGAGCCAGCGCAGCCCGGCCCAGAACACGAGGAAGCTGCCGGGGACCATGAAGTCACGGAGGCGCTGGGCGCGGTTCCCCCGATCGCCGTAGGTCAGGTTGGCGAAATCCGGGTCGAGGTGGCAGGGACCGGAGAGGTTCAACGGCCAGGAGCCGCCCAGTGCCGTGACGAAGGGGCTGAACTCGTCGTAGCCGTGATCGAACACCGCGCCGCGTCCGCCAGGGGCCTGTTCGGGGATGGGGACGTAGCAGAACGAACCGTCGGTCCGGCAGGGCGCGTTCCAACCGCCCGCCTGGGAATCGACGGCGACACGGTACAATAAACCATTGGGCATCGGATTGGACTGGGGCGGCCAAGCCTACGTTCGCGCCGCTCCCTTGCCCAACGTTTTCCGCCAGGGTTCCGCCGCGCCTGCGGCACACTACCCCGCACCTACCGCCCGCGCTCCTGCTCCAACGCCCGCGCGTGCCGGACCAGCTCCACGAACCCGGCGCGGTAGCCGTTCGGGTCCTCGCCCCTGGCCCCCTGCGCCAGTTCCAGCGCGCTGTCCAGCGTGGCGTCGCCCTTGTGCGGCGAATCCCGCAGCACCAACCCGAAGCTGGCCACCGCCGCCGCGAACCGGAAGTCCGCCGAAGCGTCCGCGTAGTCGCCCGGTGCCCCGCGGTCGATCAACGGTTCCTCGTGGGAACGCTCGCTCGTGTCGCCGTCGGGGGCCTTGTGGCGCAGCTTGACCGTGAGCATTTCCGGCGCGGCGGTCTGGTGCGTGCCCGGGATGGCGGCGGGCCGCGCGTCCGGCGCGGGCGGCTGATACTTCAGCGGGTCTACCGTACCGTTGCCCCCGGGCTGGCCCACGGGCACGACCTCGTAGAGCGCCGTCACGCTGTGGCCCGCGCCGATCTCCCCGGCGTCGATTTTGTCGTCGTTGAAGTCCTCCTTCCGCAGCAGCCGCTTCTCGTAGCCGATCAGCCGGTACGACGCCACCACGGCCGGGTTGAACTCCACCTGGATCTTCACGTCCTTGGCGACCGCCACCAGCGTGCCGCTCATCTGGTTGACCAGCACCTTGCGGCCTTCCTCCAGCCGGTCGAGGTAGTTGTAGTTCCCGTTGCCGTGGTCGGCCAGGGTCTGCATGGTCGAGTCCTTGAGGTTGTCCGTGCCGACGCCCAGCACGCTCAGGAACACGCCGTCCCGGCGCTCGGTCTCCACGAGCCGGAGCAACGCGCCCCGGCTGGTGGTGCCCACGTTGAAGTCGCCGTCCGTGGCCAGGATGACGCGGTTCGTCCCGCCCGGGATGAACCCCTGGCGCGCCACCTGGTAGGCCAGCCGGATGCCCGCCGCCCCGTTGGTCGAGCCGCCCGCGCGCAGCTTGTCGATGGCGCGCAGGATCGCGTCCTTGTGGTCGCCGCTGGTCGGCGGCAGGGCCAGCCCGCTTTCCCCGGCGTAGGTGACGATGGCGACGTGGTCGTCCTCGCGCAGCCGCTCGACCAGCGGGCGCAGGCACTGCTTGATGAGCGGCAGCCGTTCCGCGGGCCTCATCGAGCCGCTGACATCGAGCAGGAACACGAGGTTGGAGGCGGGCCGCTTGCCGGCGTCGATCTCCCGGGCCTGGAGGCCGATCCGCACGAGCCGGTGGGCGGTGTTCCAGGGGCAGGCGGCGGCTTCGAGGTGGATGGCGAAGGGCTGGTCGCTGCCCGGCGCGGGCGGGGCATCCGAGGACGGGAAGTAGTTGAGCATTTCCTCCACGCGCACGGCGTCCGGCGGCGGCAGTTGGCCCGCGTCGATGAACCGCCGCACGATGGCGTAGCTGGCCGTGTCCACGTCCGCGGAGAACGTGGAAAGCGGGTTCTCCTTCGCCGCGAGGAACGGGCTCTCGGCGGCGTGGGCGTAGTCGGCGGTGCTGGCCGACCCGCTGGCGAGTGCAACCGGAAACCCCGTGATGCGGCTGTCGATCACCGTCGAAGAGGATGGGGTATCGCGGATGCCGGTTTCCAGGCGGGCCTCGTCCGCGCCGGATGCCGAGGGGCTTTGGGCGACGAGACGATCCGCCCCGACCGCCGTGTTCCTGGCGAGCGCGGTCGGACTGCTCTTGGCGCTGACCGGGGGACTCTGTTGCGCGAGCAAGGGGCGGCGAACGACGAGGGTGGACACGGGGGCGCCCGCCAACGCGCCGGAAAGGGCGGGCTGGGCTGCATCGGATGCCCCGGGCGCGGCGCTCGGCGGCGGCTGATCCGGCGCGGCCATCTCCGGTCTTGGTTGCAGTGGCTCGTCCTTGTTTTCAGCGATCAGAGGCGCGCTGGCCGCCGGGGCCTCGCTGGGGATGGGCGAAGCCATCTGGCCGACGGGCGGGCGGGCGGCTTTCTCCGGGAGCAGCCCCGGCACGGTGACGGCCACCTGCGGATTATTGAGCCCACGCGCCGGCCCTGAACGGAAGGACGGCAGCGCGATCCCCACCCCCAGGCCCACGACCAGCAGCAACGCCGCCACCTAGAGCCAAGTCCAGAACGGGAAA
>CALMAQ010000336.1 GCA_937859745.1 uncultured Verrucomicrobiota bacterium
GTGAAGGTGTCCGGCGCGCAACCGCCCGCGCCCAGGGTCGCCAGCAGGAGCAGGGGCAGGAGCTTTTTCATTCGGCGGCCCCCGGTTTGAGCACGTAGCCGACGCCGCGCACGGTGTGCAGGAGCCGCACGGGGAAATCCTTGTCCACCTTGGCGCGCAGGCGATGGACCAGCACATCGACGAGGTTGGTCTGCGGGTCGAAGGCGAAGTCCCAGACGTGTTCGAGGATCATCGTCTTGCTCACGGGCCGCCCGGCGTGGCGCAGCAGCAGTTCGAGCAGGGAGAACTCGCGCGGCTGGAGGTCGAGCTTGCGCCCGCCGCGCGTCACCTCGCGGGTGAACGGGTCCAGCCGCAGGTCGGCCACGGCGAGGTGGGCGGGATCGTGCGCGGCGTGGCTGGAGCGGCGGATGAGCGCCTGCACGCGGGCGAGCAGTTCGGAGAAGGCGAAGGGCTTGGTGAGGTAGTCGTCGCCGCCGCTTTGCAGGCCCAGGACGCGGTCGTCGATGGTGGCGCGCGCGCTCAGGATCAGCACGGGGGTGGCGACCTTCTTCTGGCGCAGTTGGCGCAGGAGCGACAGGCCGTCCAGGCCGGGCAGGTTCAGGTCGAGCACGGCGGCGTCGTAGGCGACGTTGAGCGCCATGTCCAGCCCCGCCTCCCCGTCGGCGACGTGGTCCACCGCGAAGCCGTTTTGCTTCAATCCGTTGACGACGAAGGAGGCAATCTTCGCGTCATCTTCGACGACCAGGACACGCATGGATTTCTGGGGCGGTACGCCGAAAGGTCGGCACTGGTCTTACCGTGGTCCAATCCGCGCTGCCTTCAAGCGGAAGGCGCACGAAGAGATGCGCGCCGGATAACCTGCCCGGGAGCGGTTGCGTCTATATTCACCCGGATATAACGCCCTGATTTCCCGGCCTTCCAACCACAAAAACCCGGCCAACCGCCGTCGGGCATCCGGTTATGAAGAGGCACCGTGCCGTCAGCCGAGCGCAACGGACCGTTCAGCCCGCTCCCCACTCCATATGAACGCTTTCTCAGAACTCGACGTGGCGGGCGGCGGCACCACGACCGCGTTGCCCGGCAAAAGCGCCGTCACGCTCACCATCAACGGTAAGGAAACCCGGCTGGAGGTCGCGCCGTGGACCACGCTGCTCGACCTGCTGCGCGAGTATCTTGATCTTACCGGCACCAAGAAGGGCTGCGACCACGGCCAGTGCGGGAGCTGCACGGTGCTCGTGGACGGCAAGCGCGTGAACTCCTGCCTGACGCTGGCCATCATGAAGGACGGCTGCGAGATCACGACCATCGAAGGCCTGGCGGGCCCCGACGGCGCGCTGCACCCGATGCAGCAGGCGTTCGTGGACTGCGACGCCTTCCAGTGCGGCTACTGCACGCCCGGTCAGATTTGCTCGGCGGTCGGCATGATCCGGGAGGGCCACGCGCACTCGGACGACGAAATCCGTGAGCAGATGAGCGGCAACCTCTGCCGCTGCGGCGCGTACCCGAACATCCTCGACGCCATCAAGCAGGCCTACGCGGCGACCGAGAAACAGGCCGCCTAAATCCTTCGATTTCCCCATGATCAACTTTTCCTACAGCCGCGCGGGCAGCGTCGCGGAAGCGGTCGGTGCCAAGGGCAAGGCGGACGGCGCGGGCCGTTTCATCGCGGGCGGCACGAACCTCGTCGATCTGCTCAAGGAGAACGTCGAGCGGCCCTGCGCGGTCATCGACATCTCGCGCCTGCCGCTCAAGACCATCGAGGAAGCCCCGGACGGCGGCCTGCGCCTGGGGGCGCTCGCCACGAACGCGGACACGGCCTACCACCCGGAAGTGCAGCGGCGTTACCCGGCGCTGAGCCGCGCCATCCTGGCCGGAGCGTCGGCGCAGCTGCGCAACATGGCCACCAACGGCGGCAACCTGCTCCAGCGCACGCGCTGTTATTACTTTTACGACGTGGCCCTGCCCTGCAACAAGCGCCAGCCCGGCAGCGGCTGCCCGGCCATCAAGGGGCAGAACCGCGTCTGCGGCGTGCTGGGCACGAGCGACGACTGCATCGCCACGCACCCGAGTGATATGTGCATCGCCCTCGCGGCCCTGGAAGCCGCCGTGCGCGTCAGCGGGCCGCGGGGCGAGCGGACGATCCCCTTCGCGGAGTTCCACACGCTGCCCGGCCACACGCCGGACATCGAGAACACCCTCGCGCCCGACGAAATCATCACCGCCATCGACCTGCCCCCGAGCCCCTACGCCGGGCACTCCGTCTACACGAAGGTGCGCGACCGCGCCTCCTACGCCTTCGCGCTGGTGAGCGTGGCGGCGCTGCTGGACCTGGACGGCGACACGATCAAGAGCGCGCGCGTCGCCCTGGGCGGCGTGGCGCACAAGCCCTGGCGTCTGCCCGAGGCCGAGGCGTTGCTGACGGGCAAAACGGCCACGAAGGAGAACTTCCTGCCGGTGGCCCAGGCGCTCTTCGCGGGCGCGCACGGCTACGAGCACAATTTCTTCAAGATCGAACTGGGCAAGCGCGCCGTCGTGCGCGCCCTGCAACTCGCCGCTAGGGGCACGGCGGCCATCAAGGGCGTCAACGGCCAGACGGCGGACGCCTGAACACACCCCCCGCACCCTTTAGCCTTCCTTTTTGCCATGAGCGTACTGAAATCCATCTTCGGCCAGGACGTTGACACCACGTCCTCCACCTATCTGGGCAAGCCGACGAGCCGCGTGGACGGCCCGGCCAAAGTCACCGGCGGGGCGAAGTACGCCGCCGAGTTCAACGTTCCCAACCTGCTCTACGGCTACATCGTTTCCAGCGGCGCGGCGCGCGGGACCATCCGGAGCATCAACGCCGCCGAGGTCGAGCAGGTCTCCGGCGTCGTCAAGGTGTTCACGCATGACAACGCGCCGAAAACGGCCTACCTCGACCGCAGCCACCGCGACCAGATCGCGCCCGACAGCGGCTCGCCGTTCCGGCCGCTCTACCAGGCGGAACTGGAATACAGCTTCCAGCCGGTCGCCTTGGTCGTCGCCGACTCGTTCGAGGCCGCGCGCTACGCGGCGTCGCTCGTCAAAGTGGAGTACGACCTGAAGCCGCACGAAACCGACCTGCGCGCCAACCTCGGCAAGGCACACCCGCCGACTGATACGCGCGCGGGTTATGTCTCCGCGCCCAAGAAGCCGCGCGGCACGCCCGACGAGGCCTACGCCGCCGCCGCGCACAAGGTGGAGGCCGAATACTCGCAGCCCATCGAGTTCCACCTGCCCATGGAGAGCTACGCCTCCACCGCCGCCTACGGCGAGGACGGCAAGCTGACCATCTACCAGAAGACCCAGGGCGTGCAGAACTGCCAGGAGTACGTTTGCAGCGTGTTCGGCCTGTCGAGCGGCGACGTGCAGGTGATCTCCCCCTACATGGGCGGCGGTTTCGGCTCGGGCCTGCGCCCGACGTATGACATCTATCTTTCCGTACTGGCCGCGACGGCGCTGAAGCGTTCCGTGCGCGTGTCGATGACCCGCCAGCAGATGTTCAGCTTCTCGCACCGGCCCGAGGCCATCCAGCACCTCAAGCTGGCGGCCAGGGAGGACGGGATGCTGGATTCCGTCACGCACACGGCCATCGAGGAAACCTCGCAGAACGAGGAATACCTGGAGACCGTCGTGAACTGGTCGGGCTTGATGTACAACTGCCCGAACGTCCGGCTGGACCACCAGCTGGTGAACCTCGACCTGGCCTCGCCCGCCGACATGCGCGCGCCCGGCGCGGTGACGGGCCTGTACGCCTACGAGTGCGCCGTGGACGAACTGGCCTACCAGGCGAAGATGGACCCCCTCGCGTTCCGCGAGAAGAACTACGCCGAGAAGGACCAGAACGCGGACAAGATTTTCTCCAGCAAGGAATTGCGCGAGGCCTACCGGCAGGCGGCGGCGCGGTTCGGCTGGAAGGACCGCCCGCTGGAGCCGCGCTCCATGAAGAAGGGCAGCGACCTGATCGGCTGGGGCATGGCGTCGGGCTCGTGGGAGGCGATGCAGGGCAAGGCGGCAGCCAAGCTCGTGCTGACGGCCGACGGCAAGCTGCTCGCATCCAGCGCGACGAGCGACATCGGCACGGGCACCTACACGGTGATGACCATGATCGCCGCCGAGTTCTCGGGCGTGGCCATCGAGGACGTGACCTTCCAACTGGGCGACTCGTCGATGGTGTACTCGCCCGTGGAGGGCGGTTCGTGGACGGTGTCGAGCGTTGGGTCGGCGGTCAAGACGGTGTGCGGGGAGCTGCGCGCGCGGCTGTTCAAGCTCGCGGGCAAGGTGGACGGCGCGCCCCTGGGTGACGCGACCATCGAAGACCTCACGTTCGCCAACGGGGCGATGCACGTCACGGGCAACCCGGTCAGGAACGTCACCTACACGGAGGCTCTCCGGGCGGGCAAGTTGGACCGGCTCGAACTCGACACGACCGAACTGCCGCAACTGGCCAAGCAGGCCACGCACGCGCTCTACAGCCATTCGTCGGTGTTCGCGGAGGTCAGCGTGGACGAGGACCTGGGGACGATCCACGTCAACCGGGTGGTCAGCGCGATTGCCGGGGGCCGCATCCTCAACCCCAAGACGGCGCGCAGCCAGATCATGGGCGCGATTGTGTGGGGCATCAGCATGGCGCTGGAAGAGGAGGGGATGCTCGACGACCACGTGGGCCGCTTCATGAACCACAACTACGCGGAGTACCACATCCCGGTGGCGGCGGACATCCACGACATCGAAGTGATCTTCGTGCCCGAGCACGACGAGGTGGTCAACCCGCTCGGCGCGAAGGGCCTGGGCGAGATCGGCATGGTCGGCGTGGCCGCGGCGGTGACGAACGCCGTCTGGCACGCGACCGGCAAGCGGGTGCGGAGCCTGCCGGTGACGTTGGACAAGTTGTTGTGAGCGAATTGTGAGGTCCGGCCGTCGTCACGAGGCAGGATAGGGGCGTCCCGCCCGGTCCTATCTGATGACGACGAGCAACGCCAACGCCACCACCGCATACAGCAGCGCCATCATCAGCACGCACGGCAGCCAGCCGCGCAGGGTCTGCGTCTCGCGTCCCAATTCGGACAAACCCACCACAACCGAGTAGCGTTTCCTGAACACGCTCCAGCGGGAACCGACGCCCCGCACCATCCCCGCGACGCGTCCGCCCCGGTACGTTACCTCGAACCCGGTCACCGCATGGCCGAAAAAAGTGAGCCGTCGCGGTGGAGCGTGGAAGACGCGGTCGCCGACGTGGACCTCGAAACCCACGCCCAGCCAGAGCAAGGTGGGCAGGGCGCGGTATTCGACCTCGATGGTTTTGTCGAAAGCAGAGTAGCGGCGCACGGATCGTGGAGCTGAAAAAATGTTCCTGCCTGCGATTTCCGCCCGCCGGGAGCGAAAAAGATCACGCCTGCTGGAGAAAGGCCTGCAACGCCCGCTGGTTCTCCATTGCGTCGAAGAAAGCGGACACGGGGGCGACAAACCCGGAAATCACCCCGCCGACCAACTCTCCTCCCTGTGCCAGACGGGCCTTCAAGGCGTAGCTCTCCGCTCCCACCGGCAAGACATACTGTTCGACCATCCTCTCGTCGGCATCAATGATCCAATATTCACCGACCCCGTGCCGGGCATAATCACGGAGTTTCAAGGTGCGGTCGTTGTTCGCCGTGGATGGCGAAAGGATTTCAACGATCAAATCGGGCGGCAGGAAAACCTTCTGGCCCTGCACAAAGCCCGCGACCTTGGCGGCGGCGAAGAAACAGATGTCCGGTTCGTAGGCGTTGCGCTGGCATTGGATCAGGCACTTCTCGGAGAAAACTCTACCCAGACCCCGGCGCACGGCGAAGTTGCCCAATAAATTGGTGATGAAAAAGCTCACATCTAAATGCTCGATGCGCGTCGGGGAATGCATGACTACCTCCCCATTGATGAACTCGGCTTTCGCATCCTCGTCGATGTCTTCGTAAAATTGCTCCCGCCGCCGCTGCTCGTCTTCCGCGACTTTTTGCAGGTGTGCGATGTGGTCGAAGAACGCGGGGGAACGTTGCAACTCCGCGATGGCGGCTTCGATGTTCATGTGTCACCGAGTTTAGCTTTTGCCCGCCCATGGGGCAAGCTGCCGTTTGGCCGGGTGGACCCCGCCGCCGCGCACTTGCATCCGCCCGGGCAGCCTCTAGGTTCCGGGCATCGACGCGCCCGAGACCATCCCGAGCCCCACCGTGGCGGCCGTCCCTGCCGCCAGCCGCCCGGCCGCCGCGCCGATCATCCGCGCGCGGGACCTGCGC
>CALMAQ010000337.1 GCA_937859745.1 uncultured Verrucomicrobiota bacterium
CCCAGCACACAAGGCGCGTCGCCGGCAGCGCGACGAGCACCGCCGACAGGCAGAGCGGGACGGCAAGCCCGACGCTGCCCGACGCCGCCCCGCTCCCTTTGGTCGGAGCCGCCACGCCCCCCGGCGCGCGGCCCGTGAACCGGGCCCAGAGCGCGTGCGTCCGGGCGATGATCTCCGCGGGCGGCACGGCGTGGCCGGGGCCGCTGCCGGGGAAAACGAGCGTGCACACGTCCTGCGCGTCGTGGCCGTTGAGCGCCGCCCAGTGGTCGCTCTTGGCCTTGGGCACAATGCCCAGGAACCGGTTGACGTAGAGGCTGTTTTCTCCCGCCTTCCTCGTCGGCCCGATGTCGTACACCTGCGCGGAACAATAGTTGCCCTGCCAGGCGACCAGGCAGAAATCGCTGAGTTGCACGCGGTAGGGTTTGCGGGTCAGCACCGGGCTGACGACCACGCCGGGGAACGTCCGGCTGTCGCAGCTCACGCCCTCCGCGTCGCGCAGCGAGGTTTGCGGTTCCCCCGTCGGGTCGTCCTGCCAGCCGCCGGGTCCATCCAGGTCGTTGTCCGAATCGGTGACGACCAGCAGCGGCGCGCCCGGCGCACGGTCGAACGACGCCGCGGCCCGCAATCCCTGGAGCACGAGCGCGCGCAGCACGCCCTGGTTCCAGGGCACGCCGCCCATCTCGCCCTTCGGCGTGGGCCCGAGCACGGGCAGCGAGGCGGTGGGGATGTTCGGGCTCATTCGTGCGGGTGCCGGGTGTGGCGGGGCAGGGCGATCTCGCGCGAGGGCGGCCACAGGTCGTCCATGGAGGTCGCCGGGCGGCGGACGACGGCGGGCTCTGGCGGCGCGGACGTGGCGACGGAAAAATTCATGTTGACCGCGCGTGTGATGACCACCTCGTTGCGGGAGAGCACGGCGCAGTGAAGCGGCATTGCGTCGAGACACGCCTGGGCTTCCTGGCGGGATTTGAAGCGCAGCACACGGTTGGGTTTGAGCCAGACGACGGGCATGGCGGTCAGTTGCCGTTGAACAGCTTGGCCAGACCGCGCGAGATGCCGTAGCTGGCCGTGGCCGCCGTGGCGCACGCCGCCGCCCATTGGGGGGGCAGCCCAGAGGTGGACAACGACGTGGCGACCACGCCGACGATCAGGAGCACGTGCAGCCAGAACTCGCTGGTCTGCCAGCCCGGTTTGGTGATGCCGGTTGTCTGTTTCAACGGCGCAACCGGCTGTGGGTTGGATGGTTCGACTGGGTCAGTCATGGCTGGAAATTCGCGGGGCTGGCGCTCGGCGCTGTTGGATGGCAGTTGCTACCTCCGACCACTCCCCAGCCGTTTTCAGGCTGGGGGATTAGCGCTTCTCTGGGGTCGCGCACTCCCCCGCAGGCTTCGGCCCATGTTTCAGGACGGTGCCCGCTGAACCCGTTCGTCGTCGGTGATACTTGGCTGCGCTCGTTGGCGTTGCCGCCAGCCCCTGTGGTGGTGGGTAATGGTTTCGGCTGAAAGGTGTCAGGCCCCGGTCGGCGGCATGTACTTGGCTCCGGCCACGGCGTCGAGCCCGCGCGCGGCGGCCTCGGTGATGGCGTCGATGCTGACGCTCAGGTTCTTGTTCTTGGCGCTGGTTTGCGCCTGGCTGATGATCGTCTCCAGGCTGGGTGCGACGATGGTCGCCACCGTGGCCACGCCCGCGCCGGTGGCCGCCGCCTTGGCGATGGTCGCGGCGCTGGGCGCGACGGGCAGACCCTCGTAGTCACGCATCGCACTCGCCGCTCCCTGGATGCCAGCGACGATGGCCCCGGCCTCGTTGCCGGTGGCGGCACCCAGCCCGATGTTGAGCGCGCTGCTGGTCACGTCGGCCAGGAGCTGCTGCCCGGCAGCCGACGTGGCATCCTGCTCAACGGCCGTGACGACCGCCGAAGCCTTGGCGGTTTGCGCGGCGGTGCAGCCGCTCAACCAGATGCCCGCTAACATCGCCACCAAGGCGAGCAGGGCGACTTGCCAGAGGAAGCCGAAGGTGACACCCTGCGGCGTCGCAGGGTCCAGAATTGCGGGCCGGGTTTTCGTCATGCGAGCGAGACTCGCACGACCCTCCCAAAGCTGTCTAAGCGCCCATGGATTCCATGGATTCTATTGCGCTTTTTCTAATGCTGGCAAGGAAGCTCGCCCATATCCTGACGCGAGTGACCATGAGGCAACGATGGAGCGCGTCGGGAGATACATGACCAGAACGTGCACAACTTCAGCTGGCACCGTGTAGGTGGTCATGGAAATATTCCGTCGGAAGTCAAGACTGGGGCCTAAGCGCGTCTTGTCGATATTCGCTTGCGCGAGGTCACCGACTTTGAGTCCAAGTACAACCGTGAAATCTTTGTTTTGAACAGCCCGCTTTGCAGTCTCTGGTGGTAACAGGATCGGCAGACCGAGAATGTAGTCTGGGAACATTCCTCCCGAGCCGGGGCTGACCCAGACTACAGATTTTTTCGGCAACTTATTCACGACCCGAACTTCGTAGATCAGCAGTCGTTCTTGGCTGACGCTCGCGGTGGCACCGAAAGAGTTTTGCATCAGAGCTTCACCCTTTCTCTGTAGATGACTGGAAAGTGTCACCCCGTTCGTGATCTTGAGCGGGAGGGCAACCATCAGGGTCTTTTCTTCTGCCCTGTAGGTGTATGTGACTAAGCTCCGGGCAGCTGCCAAGAACAACTCACCTTGCGGTTTGAGCCTCAGCAGACGTTCGTTGTACTGCTCAGCAGTCTCAAAATCTGACTTGCTGAGCCCTTTCGAGAAAATGGGCAACAACGTGTTTTCAAAGCTAGTAGCTGGCGCAGCAGCAACACAACGAGCCAGGACAAGTAGAAAAACGGAAACACTGTACCCCGCGATTCGGAACTCCATAGAAGGTTGCCAGAAGCGAGGACAATTCAGCCTCTATACAGTTTCGGAAGTAGTGCTGTTTTCTGATCAAAAAGCGGCTAGTCAAACTTCCTCACGGCGCTCGGCACGCGGTAAACCCAAACCACGTCCTTCCATGTCAGGTTGAGTGGCTCCGCGTAATCCTTGTTTGAACAGGACAGCCGGAACGCTTTGCCATTGGGCTTGATGAGGTTGTACCGTCGAAAAAGTACACTCCCATCATGCAGTCGCGCCACGACTAGGCAGCCGTCACGAATGGGAGCCGAAGGCGTTACAATCACGTCGTCGCCTTCCCGCGCAAAATCTGGGCTCATGCAGTCACCCTTGATTGACAAGGCGAACGCTTTCGGATCGTTCGAAGTATTTGCGACGGTGTCTTGCCAATCCATAGGCAATTCTTCGAAAGAATTGAGCTCTCCTGCATGTGCCCAACTGATTCTCGGGATGTATTGGACGGGAAGTGGCCTATCGCGGAGAAGGTCGGTGGGAGGGTTTGCCAACTCTCCTTCGGCTATTAATCGAATCGTTTGCATGGCGGCAGCACCCAAAGGGGAGTGCCCCAACCAGGCGTGGTAAATAGAGGTGGCCCGCAGACCCACCTTGCCACCAAGAACCTGGAAGCCTGCCTTCTTGGGATCAACCCCAAGCTTTTTCAGCGCAGCTTCGATCACCTCACGTTGCTGTCCCTTTTTTGCTTCCGGGTCGTCCACGGGCGCGTGCATAAAAATTTTAAAGTCGGGCTTGACCCAAGTTAAGACTCCCAATATTAATGTTGGGAGTTCCAACATTGGAACCGCATGCCATGACTAAGCAGCAAACCTGGAACCGGTTCAAGGCAAAAAGCATCGAACTTGGAAAAACGGTCACCCGAGTTGCTATCGAAGTCCCCTGTAGTACCCGCGCCATTCGAGCGGCCGTGATCGAAAACCGCTGCCCCAGAGTGCGCAACCGCCTCAAGGAAATGGGCCTTGTCTCAAAATGAAAACTGACCAAACCAACGCTGATTTTTTCACGACGCGGACCTTCGAGATGATCCGCGAGTGGCCTATCCACGAGCAATGCGACTTCCTAGCCGGCTTGCTCGCCATCGTAGGCGACAACCCAATCGTTGAACCGCTGCGCATTCATCTAAACTTTCTCATCTCAACGGATTCCAACGCTGAACTTTTCGCTAGCGGCCGGCAACGACTCAATCTGAACGCGGAATGAACCCATGGACCACGACATCCAACAGCCAGAGCTGGATTTCGACTTCCACCTGCCTGCCGGGCAGCAGTGGTTTCCGATCCACAAGCTTGCTGGCTACTGGCACCTGGCGCGATCTGTCGAGCGCGAGCCTGGAAAAGCTCCGTAGCACCCTCAAGCAGCGGCGCGCCCAGAAGCAGGATGACTACGTGCCGCGCAAGACGCCCTACCACCACCGCGCTGCCACCAAGGCCAAACGGCAGGCGACCCGAGAGCCCGAGGTCGTGCCGCGAACCATCCCACCTGACAACCGCCACCTGATGCCGTTCTGATCTGTTATGGAACCTGGCCACACCCAACTCGAAATGCGGCTGCGCGCCGACCCGAAGGCGATCAAACTCGCTGCCGACGTGCAACGCCTGATCACGATCCTGCGGGGCCGTGGGTGGTGCACCGCAAAACAGCTCGTGCAGATCGCCGCGGGCATGAATCTGACTGAGCGCCGCCTGCGCCAAATCGCCGCCGCGAGCGACGCCGCGATTGTGTCCTGGCCGGGCAGTCCCGGTTACACCCTCTTCGACGAGACCACGGAGGCAGACATCGACCACGCGATCAAAGCGCACGGCAGCCAAGTGGAAGAGATGCAGACACGTCTGACGGCCATCCTTCGGCGGCACCACAGCCGCCGCCTTGTGGGTGCTCTCACTGACAACAACCCCGTACAGGGGCCGTAGGCCCCCTGGTACAGCGGGTTAAACAGCCGGGCCGCTGAGGATGGGCCCTAAATGGTAAGTGCCTCAACCGCAAAAATCGAACGCCGGAACTAATCAACATGGAGAACAACACCAAAACAGGCGCGGAACTCATCGCCGCCGAGCGCCAGCGGCAGATCGACGTGGAAGGCTGGACGCCTGAACACGATGACAAGCATCACCAAGGTGAAATGGCCGATGCGGCAGCCTGCTATGCCCTGCGCTCCTACGAACCGGTGCGCGGCGACGAAAAACCCAAGTCCATGTGGCCGTGGGCACCCGAGTGGTGGAAGCCGAGCGACGATCCTGTTCGCAATCTGGTCAAGGCGGGGGCGCTTATCGCTGCTGAGATTGATCGGCTTCAACGCCTTGAGACTACTGAAGAGGGAGCGGACCCGAGGGGGTACATCACTCCTGAAGAGTGGACCCGGCAAGGCAACAACGCCGCAGACTACTAACCCAGCAGAGCCATCTAACATGAACTAGACCGCCATTCTTCTCTGCGTGATCTGGCTTTGCGCCACTATCGCCACCTGTGTGATCCGAGACACTGCTCCTTTTGGGGCTGCCCTGGTCGCAACTCTCGCCATCGGGTTCGGCTACTTCCTGCTGCACGGCCAGTAACCGAGGCTGTTTAACAACCCAGTTTTGCCCCAGGCGGGGCACGGTGAACATGGAAACTAACGATCAACGTAAAGCCCCGACTGAGGGCAAGAACGCCAAGTTGGCTGGCGGCGATGTAGCCATCGGCTCCGAACTAGATATTTTGGTGCTGGAACGTGTCATGCATTTCCGGCATACGCCGCGAGATGGTGATGACTACTGGTTCTCCACCGGCCCGCTGTATTTCGACTGGTCGCGCAAAGAGATTCCCCCGTTTTCGACCGACCTCAACGCCGCTAACATGGTGCTGGACCTAATGAGCCTCACGCACGAAGCAAGGATGTTTCGGTGCAGCAATCATTGCTGCTGGCGCGTCCAGTTTAGCGCGCAAGATGGCTCATCGACATATTTAGATGGCGAGCACCACACGCTGGCTGAGGCCATCTGTCGCGCTGCACTCAACGCGGTCCAAGTCAAGCCAGCCAACACCCGAACTCTGCCTCCCGCTGCGGGTAGGCAGGAGTGACCGGGTTCTACCCGGTGAATTTCAGAATAGACCAAACCCAAAAACCAACCAACACATTATGGCAAACATCGGAGAAGTAGTCACCGCCCTCAAAGCTGGAAAACACGCCCGCCGCGCCGGATGGAACGGCAAGCGGATGCACATCTACATGGAGGAGAGTCGGCACCTCGCACGGCGCACGGCGATGGAGCGGCGCGAGGAACCATACCTCGTGCTGTTCACCGCCGCACAAACTCACCAGCCAGGCTGGAATGCCAGCACGCCAGACTTGCTTTCGGACGATTGGGAAATCCTCGAACCACACGAAACCGACTATCCGCGCGAAGCTTCCAGTAAGAGCGCGATGGACCCGGTGTGGGACAAGGTCGATGCCGCTGGCAAGTACCACAACAGCAACCCGCAAGACTTGGACTCGTCGTGCGGCGACTGACGAGGGTAGAACACCGCGCTGAATAGCAGCCCCGAAAAATGATCTCTACCTCTACTCTCGGCCTGCCGGGGCTGTCTATTCCGGCACAGGGTTCTCAGGTCGCCACGGTGCGCTTGCTGTCGCTCTGGCAACCGTGGGCAACGCTTGTCGCCATCGGAGCAAAAACGATAGAGACGCGCAGTTGGCAAACGCCGTACCGTGGAAAAATCGCTATTCATGCCAGCCTAAACACGCCTGCGGAGCAACGGGCACTTTGCTACTCCGATCCATTTTTCAAGCCGCTCTATCATCACGTTCGTCCACAGTTTGAGGCGGGGGCAAGCCAGCAAGGGAACGCCATCTATCGCATGTTGCCGAAGGGGTGCATCGTTGCCACCTGCGATCTCATTGACTGCTGGCAAGTCAGCGGGACGCCGAAGCCGTACTATGGTCCGTACCTTGGCTACGATGCACACGGCGGAAACAAGGTCTGGACCGTGCCACCTCCAGAACCGGAACTGAACTTCGGCAACTACGCCCCTGGCCGTTGGGCTTGGATACTGGACAACATTAAGCCGCTCGCCGAACCGCTGCCTTGGAAAGGCGCGCAAGGGCTACGCGCGATCCAGTGGCCTGAGAACATTTCAGGTGAGGGGGCGTAGTTCCCCTCGACCGCTGGGTTCGGCGTAGC
>CALMAQ010000338.1 GCA_937859745.1 uncultured Verrucomicrobiota bacterium
GAATTGGCGGACGACGCTGGCATCGAGATCGGAGCGATCATCGACGAGCGCGGCGACGGTCCCCTCGCCGCCGTCGGCCATGGGCATCTCGCGGCACACGGCCCCGGGCAGCGCCGCTTCCAGCCCGCGCCGGATGGCTCCGGTGGCCCGCAGGGCCGTCAGCGAACCTTTGAACTTGTCGGGGGCGATCAGGATTTTCATGACTCTGGGCGGAGCGAAGGGGCCGTCGCGGTCTACGAAGAACCTTCGGGCTGGGCGGCGGGGTTGGCCCTGAAGTAATGTTCCAGCGCGCCGAGCACGCGGCCCTCGTGCCGGCGGACGTGCGCGCTCATCAGGGCGGCGGCCTCCGCCGCGTCGTGGCGCGCGACGGCCTCGGCGATCTCGCCGTGCTCGGCGTGGGCCGAGGAGAGTTCCAGCCCGTGACCCCAGGCGCACGCGAGGATGCGCTGCTGCTGGTCGTAGGCGTTCATCACCAGGACTTCGAGCCGTTCGTTGTGCGCGGCGTGCGCCAGCGCGAGGTGGAACTCCGCCTGCCGCCGCAGGTATTGCTCGAAGCTGCTGCACAGGACCTCGCCCGCGTCCCCGCCGGTCCGCGTCGCTTCCCGCAAGGCGGCAATCTCCTCGTCGCTGGCCTGCCGGGCCGCCAGCGCGGCGACCGCGGGCTCTAGGATCACGCGCAGTTCGCACAGTTCCACGAAGTCCTGCCGGGTCAGCGGCGCGACGGTATAGCCCTCGTAGGGGCTCAGCCGCACCAGCCGCTCGTGCGCCAGGCGGTTGAGCGCCTCGCGCAACGGCGTGCGGGAAACCCCGAGCTGCGCGCCCAGGGCGCGCTCGTTGATCTTCGTCCCCGGCGGGAGGGTCCCGGCGAGCACCTGCTCCTTGAGCGTGGCGTACACCCGGAAGGGCTTGGAGAACGACGGCAGCTTGGCGCCCGCCAGTTCGGAAAAGGACGGTTCGTGCTTGGGCGCGCCCGCTTGGTTCAGCGCCACGGCGACGCTGCGCGCGCGACGCGGCGAGGCCGCTGCGGACTGGTGCGAGGTCAACATGTGGGTTGTTGCGCTAAGTCGTCACGCTGGTAGGGATCGTTCTCCGAGCGCGATCCGTCGCTGTCTGAAAAATACGCGCCGTTCATCGGCGGACGAACAGTCACGAATCGCTCGGAGAGCGATCCCTGGTGAACGACCGCCGCGGCGCGGCTGTTGAAAAACCTCGTGACCACCTTTCAAGACACCCCGACGACTTCCTTGGCCGGTACGTGCGTGGAGGGTACGCCCCCGAGGGGATGCACCCCGCCGGCGTCCGCGGGTTCCAGGGCGGAGATGTCGTCCTGGAACAGGACCTCGCCGTTGAGCACCCGGCGGGCTTTGTCCATGTCTACCTCGCCCTCCCAGCGGGCGACCACGATGGTGGCCACGCCGTTGCCGCAGAGGTTGACCAGCGAACGCACTTCCGACATGAACCGGTCCACGCCCAGCAGCAGGGTCAATCCCGCCAGCGGCACCGTCTGCGTCACCGTCAGGGTCGCCGCCAGCGTCACGAACCCGGCCCCGGGCACGCCCGCTGCCCCCTTGCTGGTGAGCAGCAGGACGCCGAGCATGTACAACTCCTGCGTCCAGGTCAGGTGGGTGTTGGTCGCTTGGGCGATGAAGACGAAGGACATCGTCAGGTAGATGCACGCGCCGTCGAGGTTGAAGGAATAACCCGCGGGCAGCACGAACGAGACGATCGAGCGCGAGCAGCCCATGCCTTCGAGCTTTTGCATCAGGCCGGGCAGCGCGGGTTCGGCCGTCGAGCAGCCCAGCACGAGCAGCAGTTCCTCCTTGATGTAGGCGAGGAACTTCCAGATGGAAAAGCCGGTGAACCAGGCCACCGCGCCGAGCACGACCAGCACGAAGATCAGGCTCGTGATGTAGAAGCAGCCGATCAGCCACGCCAGAGAGGTCAGCGTGCCGATGCCGAACTTCCCGATGGTGAAGGCCATCGCGCCGAACGCCGCCAGGGGCGCGAAGTACATCACGTAGCCGACCACCTTGAAGAGCACCTTGCAGAACTGCTCGAGGAACTGGTGGATCATCTCGGTCCGATGCCCGAGCGCGCCCACCGCCAACCCGATCAACACCGCGATGAGCAGCACCTGCATGATGTCGTTGCTCGTGAACGGCTCGGCGGCGCTGGTGGGCACGAGGTTCGTCAGGTAGTCGATGACGTTCATCTTCTCGGCCGTCTTGGTGAAGGTCGCCAATTCCTTGGTGCCGAGCGCTGAGACGTTGATGTTCATCCCCGCGCCCGGACGCACGAGGTGGACGACCGCCAGCCCGATCAACAGCGCGGCGGTCGTGCCGATCTCGAAGTAAAGCAGGGCCTTCGCCCCCGCCCGGCCGACCTGGCGCATGTCGCGCATCGAGCCGATGCCGAGGATCACCGTGGTGAAGATCAGCGGCGGCAGGATCATGCGCAGGAACTTGATGAACACGTCGCTCAGCGGCTTGAACTGGACGGCCTGCGCCGGGTAGAGGTGGCCGAACACCGCCCCGCAGACGATGGCCACGAGGACCACGAAATAGAGCGAGCGGTAGAACGGGCGCTGGGCCGGGACGGGATCAGGCCCGATGGGGGCCATGTTGGGGAGCTTGATGGAGGAGGTCATTTGGGGGGAAGGGGAACAATCAGTCATACCGGTATACCAAAATTCCGGCCAACGATTTCTTTTGCTTTGGCGGGGATTTCGCCGGACAGCTTTTCCCATGCTCTCGAAACGCAAACTTGGAACCCAGGGCCTGGAGGTCGTCGAAATCGGCCTGGGCTGCATGGGCATGAGCCAGTCTTACGGCCCGGCCGACGAACAGGAGTCCATCGCCACGATTGACCGCGCCCTCGCACTCGGCTGCACGTTCCTGGACACGGCGGAAGTCTACGGCCCCTTCGCTAACGAGGAATTGCTCGGGCGCTGCCTCCGGGGCCGCCGCGACCAGGTGACGCTCGCCACGAAGTTCGGCTGGCAGATCAACGGCACCGAGCGCGCCGGGCTCAACAGCCGCCCGGGGCACATCCGGGAGGCCGTGGAAGGCTCGCTCCGGCGGCTCGGGACCGACCACATCGACCTGCTCTACCAGCACCGGGTCGATCCCGCCGTGCCCATCGAGGACGTGGCGGGCGCGGTCAAGGAACTCATCGACGCGGGCAAGGTGCGCTTCTTCGGCCTGTCCGAGGCGGGCGTCGAGGTGATCCGGCGCGCCCATGCCGTGCAGCCGGTTTCGGCGCTGCAAAGCGAGTATTCGCTGTGGGAGCGTAATCTGGAGCAAGACATCATCCCGGCCCTGCGCGAGCTGGGCATCGGCCTGGTGCCCTTCAGTCCGCTGGGCCGGGGTTTCCTGACCGGCAGCGCCCCCCGGGCGGAAGATTTGCCCGCCGATGATTTCCGGGCGGCGAGCGACCCACGCTTTCGTGGGGAGAACTACGACCACAACATGAAGCTGGCCGACCTTGTGCGCCGGTTCGCGGAGGGCAAGGGAACCACGCCCGGGCAGGTGGCGCTGGCGTGGCTGCTGCACCAGGGCGAGGACATCGTGCCGATCCCCGGCACCAAGCGCCGCAAGTACCTGGAGGAAAACCTCGCGGCGGCCGACCTGGAGCTTTCGGTGGAGGACTTGCGCGCCCTCGGCGAGTTGATCGCCGGGCACCAGGTCTCCGGCCCGCGCTACACCCCGGCCGTGATGGCGATGGTCAACCGTTGACGCCGGAGGTTACCACCAGACCCAGGGTTGGAAGCAATGTTTGTCACCGTGTGATCTTCCACGACCCGTGAAAACCAGCTCTCTTGCTTTGTCATTCGTCTGTTTCGTGGGTGGTGTTTACGCTCAAGCACAAAACGCGGTGTCACCTTCCAGGCCCAGCTACGAGGAACGGTTTGATCCTTGGCGTGCCTCCAACCGCGCGCTGAACGCTGCCTCGCACGGCGACCGAGACGCGCAGATCGCCATGTTCCTGGCGGCCTACGTGCGTTTGAGCCAACCCTACAATGGTGCGGAGGACCTTTCTCAGATGCGTGACAACTTTGGACGCCTCCTCTCGGCGCTCGGTGACGAGGCGTTCTGTCGTGCGCTGGAAGCGCAAAGGCCAGAGGTGCGTAGCGCCGTCCGCTGGTTTCTGGATCTAAAGATTGTTCGTACCGCTGATCCGCAAACCTACCGTCTGCTCAAGGAAGCTCCGAAGATCGACTGGCCCACGGACAAAGCCCGTAGGGCCAGCTAAAACCACAACACCTAACCCCGTGCTCCGCGAACCTGCGCTACGCTCCGGTCATTGAGCTTTGGTCGTTGGAGCGCGACGCTTCCCTCTTGGCGACATTCATCCGCTCTGCTAATCTGCCACGGTCATGACTCTCGCTGATCTGCCCGCCATTCAGCAACTTTCCCGTGCGGAACAGCTCGAGTTGGTCGCCGATCTATGGGACTACATCGCCGCTCGCTCCGACGACGATCTTTTGCCGGTCTCCGCTGAGGAGGCTGCGCTGCTCGACCGGCGCTTGGCGGCTCACGAGGCGGCTCCCGGCAGCGCGCTCTCCCTGGACGAGTTCAAGCGCCAGCTTGCCAGCCGGCTATGAGCGCGGGCGGTGCCCCGCCTCCGGTGCGGCTGCGCCCCGAGTTGCTCGACGACGTGTCCGAGGCGTTTACGTGGTACGAGGCACAGGCCGAGGGCAGCGGACACGACTTCACACGGGCCTTCTTCGCCGCCGTGGCCCGTGCGGGTCGCCAGCCCGAAGTGGCGCGCATCGTGTACGCTGGATTCCGGCGCGTGCGTCTGCGCCGCTTCCCGCATTCGCTTTACCACCGAGCGGAGACCAGCGAAACCGTGTTCTTTCTGCTTTTCCACGGTGCTCGTCATCCCAATCGACTACGCCGCACGTTGCGAGAGCGACGTTCCACCCCCTGACCACGCTTGGTATCAGCACCCGGCACAAAGTCGTTGGAACTACTCCGCCAGTTCGCGCATCACTTTGATCAGGTCCGACTTCCCCTCGAACCCGATGCCGGGCAACTCCGGCATCACGATATAGCTGTTCTCCACCTTCACCCCGTCCGGGAATCCGCCGTAGGGCTGGAACAGGTCCGGGTAGCTCTCGTTGCCTCCCAGCCCCAGCCCGGCCGCGATGTTCAGGCTCATCTGGTGGCCGCCGTGCGGGATGCAGCGGCTGGGCGACCACCCGGCCACCTTCAGCGCGGCCAGCGTGCGCTGGTACTCGCACAACCCGTAGGACAGCGCGCAGTCGAATTGCAGCCAGTCGCGGTCGGGCCGCATTCCGCCGTAGCGCAGCAGGTTGCGCGCGTCCTGGTGGCTGAACAGGTTCTCGCCCGTGGCCATCGGCCCGGGGTAATACTCGGCCAGCGCCGCCTGCAACGCGAAGTCCAGCGGGTCGCCCACTTCCTCGTACCAGAACAACGGATAGTCGCGCAGCATCTTGGCGTACGCGATGCCCTGCTCCAGCGTCAGCCGCCCGTTGGCGTCCACCGCCAGTTGCGCCTGGCCGTCCAACTCCGCCAAGACGCCCTCGATGCGCGGTCGGTCCTCCTCCACGCCGTTGCCGATCTTCATCTTCACCACCGTGTAGCCCCGGTCCAGGTAGCTCCTCATTTCGGCGCGCAACTGTTCCACACCCTTTCCAGGGTAATAATAACCGCCCGCCGCGTACACGAACACGCGCGGATCTGCCGTGCGCCCGTGGCGCTCCGCCAGCAGGCGAAAGAGCGGCCGGCCCGCGATCTTGGCCACGGCGTCCCACACGGCCATGTCGATGGTCCCGACCGCCACGGACCGCTCGCCGTGGCCGCCGGGCTTCTCGTTTTTCATCAGCGTGGCCCAGATCCGGTCCGGGTCGAGGTTCTCGCCCGCGTCGTCGAGCAGGCTCTTGGCGTCCGCCTCCAGCAGCCGGGGGGCGAACCGCTCGCGGATCAGGCCGCCCTGGCCGTAGCGGCCGTTGGAGTTGAAGCCGTAGCCGACCACGCGCCGCCCCCCGCGCTCCACGTCGGTGACGACGGCGACGAGCGAGAGCGTCATCTTGGAAAAGTCGATGTAGGCGTTGGCGATGGACGAGGCGATGGGGGCCGTCACTTCGCGGATGTCGGTGATGCGCATGGGTGTAGTTTGAGAAGGCACCAGGATGCAAGGATGCAGGGATGCAGGGATGCAGGATGATTGCGCTACCTTCGCTCTTTCTTCCGGGCTGACAAAGGTGCGCGCTGTTTTCCTGCCGCATCCTGCATCCTGCACCCTACATCCGCCACAAGTCGCCATGAGCTTTCCTCCTGACCCACCCCCCGCCGCCTCCTGGGTGGAACGCGGGGACCCGGCCTACGGGCGGATCAACCTCGCGCTGTTCCTGGCGGGCTTCGCCACCTTCTCGCTGATCTACTGCGTGCAGCCGCTGCTGCCGGACTTCGCGCTGGCGTTCGGCGTCAGCCCGGCGGCGAGTTCGCTCGCGCTCTCGCTGACCACGGGCTGCCTGGCGTGGGCCATCCTGGCGTCGGGCGCGTTGTCCGAGGCCGTCGGCCGCCGGGGCCTGATGTTCGTCTCCATGGCCGGGGCGGCGGTCCTCAACGTCGCCGCCGCCGCGGTCCCGGACTGGCACGGCTTCCTGGCCGCGCGCGCCCTCGAAGGCGTGGTGCTCGGGGGCGTACCCGCCGTGGCGATGGCCTACCTGGCCGAAGAAATCCACCCCGGGGCGCTGGGCCTGGCGATGGGGCTCTACGTCGCGGGCACCGCCTTCGGGGGCATGATGGGCCGGGTGGGCGTCGGCTTCCTGACGC
>CALMAQ010000339.1 GCA_937859745.1 uncultured Verrucomicrobiota bacterium
CCGCCGGGCAGGCCGCCCAGCAGAACGGCGCGACCAACGTGCCGCTGTTCAGCCCGCCCAGCCAGGTGCAGCCGGGCAAGCTGCCCTTCACCCTGCGGATGGTGTTCCGGCGGCTGGGACACGACCGGACGGAGTCCATGCCGTTCTCGGAGGCGCGCACCTTCGCCATCTCCAAGAACCCGCTGCGCCAGACGGGCACGCTGCGCTCCGACAAGGAATACGGCCTGAGCCTGTCCTACGAGAGCCCTAAGCCCCACGTCATCATCGTGGACGACAAGGGCCTCATCGAACGCCAGCCCGACGGCCACGAGCGGCAGGTGACGGTCGCCGAGCACCCGGAACTGGCCGCGCTGACCGACCTGTACCTCAACCTGCTGCGCGGCAACGCGGACAAGCTCTTCGACTACGCCGACGTGTACTTCGTCAACACGCCGCCCAGCTCGTTCCAGATCGGGCTTATCCCGCACAACGCCGAGGTGGCCAAGCGCGCGGGCAAGGTGGTCATCTCGGGCAACGGGCGCAGCATCCACCGGCTGGAAAACCAGCTTCCCAACGGCGAGTCGCGCGTGCTCGAACTCGGCAAGACCGAGCGCAACCCGCCCTTCTCGCCGGACCAGGTGAAGGATTACTTCCGCGCGCCGGGCAACTAGGCGATGGACGGGGAATCCACGCACCGGCTCGCGCCCTGGCGGGCGACGGCGGTGTTGCTGGCGCTGCTGGCGGTCGGGTGGTGGGTTTTGCAGTCCCGCCAGCACGCCAGCCAGCGCATCAGCGTGGACGTGCTGGACCTGCTGCCGCGCGACGAGCAGGACCCGACGATCCGGCTGGCGCGCCAGACCGTGTCCGGGCGGTTCGGGCGGTCGCTGCTCATCGCGCTCTCCGACCCGGCGCACCCGGACAAGGCCCCGGTCGAGGCGGCGGCGGGCATGGCGCGGCTTCTGGCGGGCAACCGGGCGTTCAGCGGCGTGTTCGCCGGGCTGACGCCCGAGGCCAAGGACCGGCTCCAGGAATGGTTCTTCGCGCGGCGGCTGCCCTTGCGGCTGCCCGGATGGCTCGACGGCATGACGGCGCGCGGGCACCAGGAACAGGGCGCGGCGGCGGGCGACCCGGCCCCGGCCTGGCTGGCCGACCGGGCGGAGGCGGACCTGCAGGACTTCCAGGGCACGACGGCGGCGGAAGTGTTCCAGCCCCGGCTGCCGGGCGACCCGCTCCTGCTCATCCCCGGGTTGCTCGGGGTGTTCGGCGAGGAGGACAGATCGACGGCGGGCAACGTCGCGGGCGGAGCGTTGGTGCATCAGGGACCGGACGGCATGCAATATGCGTTGATCCAGGCGGAAACGCGCGATTCGCAGATGGAAGTCACCGGGCAGGGGCCGGTGTTCGCCGCGCTGGACGCGGCCTTCCAGCACGCGCGCGCCCAGGCCGGGCCGGGGCTGAGGATGCAGTTCACCGGGGTCAACAAGTTCGCCTCGGAGACGCGCGAGCACGGGCTGAAGGAGATCCAGACGCTGACGTGGGTCTCGCTGGGGTTGTCGTTCGTGCTGCTGCTCTTGGCGTTCCGCTCGGTGGTGGTGTTCGTGTACCTCTTGCTGCCCATCGTCACGGCGACGGTGTGGTCGCTCGTGGTCTGCTTCGCGCTGTTCGACCGGGTGCATGTGGTCGCCATCACGTTCACGACGGTGCTCGTCGGCGTGGCGCTGGACTACGGCATCTACACGCTCATCCATGCGCGGCGCACGGCGGGCGGTTTGGCGCAGGCGCTGCGCGACATCCGGCTGCCGCTGGTGGCGGGCTGCCTGACGAGCGTGGGGGGGTTCGTCTTCATGACGCTGACCAACCTGCCCATGTTGCAGCAGATGGGGCTCGCGGTGGCGCTGGGGCTGGTGTTCGCGCTGACGCTGGACTTCCTCTATTTGCCCTGGGTCCCGCCCGTGAAGGCAGAAGGCAGAGGGCAGAGGGTGGAAGGCAGAAAGTTGATGCTCGGTGGCGGGCGGTTCCCGGCGGCGGTCTTGGGCGGTCTGCTGGTCATGGGGGCGCTGGCGTTCGCGGCGCGCACCCGCTGGAGCGACGACATCCAGACCCTGAGCACCATGTCGCCCAAGCTGATGGACGAGCAGACGTTCCTGCGCGGCCTGTTCGGGCAGGGCAACCGGCAGCACATTGTCCTGACGTTCGGTCCCGACCTGGACGCGGCGTTCGCCAACCTGGACCGGCTCAACGCCACGCTGGCCGCCGTGGGCACGCAGCCCGGCGACCGCTCCCTCAACCTGGGCAAGCTGGTGCCGAGTCAGGCGCAGATCACCCGCTGCCACGACTATTTCCGCGCGCACCCGGACTTCGCCGCCAAGCTGCACGACGCGCTGGGCAAGGATTTCAACGCGGAGGCGTTTGGGCCGTTCTGGGAGGACTGGAAAACGTGGCTCGCCGCGAACGACGGCCCGCCCGAGACCCCGGCCCGGCTCATCGCGGGCCTGCGCGAAGTGTTGCCGCTGCCGCTGCAAAACCTGTGGAACGAGGAAGCCTCCGGCGCGGCCTGGGTGGCGACGACGATCAGCGACGGGCTCTACAACCGCCTGCCCGCCGCCGCGACCAGCGCGCCGAACACGCCCATCGACCAGGTGAAAACGATCAACGGCGCGCTGCGGCGCTACCGGCTGACGGCGTCGCGGCAGGCGGGGGTCGGGCTGGCGATCATCGCCGCGGCGGTGCTGGCGGTCTACGGCTGGCGGCACGGGCTGTTCATGCTGGTGATCCCGACGCTGAGCCTCCTTTTCGCGCTGGCGGTGCTCGGGTTCCTGGGGCAGACGCTGGGGCTCCTGCACGTCGTGGCGCTGCTGCTGGGGTTCTGTCTGGCGAGCGATTATTCCATCTTCCTGGGCAGCCCGGGCGAACTGCCGCACAGCACGCGGCAGGCGATCCTGCTGGCGGCGACGACGGCGCTGCTGAGCTTCGGCGTGCTGAGCTTCAGCAAGATCGAGGCGTTGAAGGACATCTGCCTGACGGTCACGCTGGTCATCGCGTGCGTGCTGGTGTTGTGCGAGGTCAGCTACCGGGTGTTCGTGAAGAAGACGTAACCGCGACAAGACGCAAAAGGCGCAGAAGAGGGGAAGACGAGGGCTCCTTTCTTCCCCCTTCTGCGCTTTTTGCGTCTTGTCGCGGCCAATCTCGCGCATTCGGCGGCTTGCCGTTTGCCGTCAGAAGTGGGAAACTGACGGCCCCGCCCCTTCCCATGGACCGCAAGTTTTACAACGACCGTGGCGTCATCGCGCGCTGGCGCGAGTTCCTGCCCGTCACCGACGCCACGCCGGTCATCTCACTCAATGAGGGGTCCACGCCGCTCATTTACGCGCCGCGCCTGAGCGCGCTCGTGGGTCGGGGATGCCGCGTGTTCATCAAGCACGAAGGCTTGAACCCGACGGGCTCGTTCAAGGACCGGGGCATGACCGTGGCGCTCTCCAAAGCGGTCGAGGCCGGGGCCAGGGCGGTCATCTGCGCCTCCACGGGCAACACCTCGGCGGCGGCGGCGGCCTACGCGGCGCGCGCCGGGATCGGCTGCTACGTGCTGCTCCCGGCGGGCAAGATCGCGCTGGGCAAGCTGACGCAGGGCATCGTCCACGGGGCGAAGATCGTCACCATCGACGGCAATTTCGACGACGCCCTGCGCCTGGTGCGCGAGGCGGCGGACTCGGGCGCGCCGGTGGCGGTGGTCAACTCCATCAATCCGCACCGCATCGAGGGGCAGAAGACGGGGTCGTTCGAGATCATCGAGGACCTGGGTGACGCGCCCGACGCGCATTTCCTGCCCGTGGGTAACGCGGGGAACATCTCCGCCTACTGGCGCGGCTACACGGAGTGGCATGCGCTGGGCCGGTCGGGACGGCTGCCGCGCATGGTGGGCTTCCAGGCGGCGGGAGCCGCGCCGCTGTACCACGGCCATCCCGTGGGAGCGCCCGAAACCCTGGCGAGCGCCATCCGCATCGGCAACCCGGCAAGCTGGGGGATGGCGATGGAGGCCGTGGAAAAGTCCGGCGGCGCGATTGACGTGGTGACGGACGAGGAAATCCTGGCGGCGCAGCGTTGGCTGGCGGTCAACGAGGGCATCTTCGTGGAACCGGCCAGCGCGGCGGGCGTGGCGGGGCTGCTCAAGTACACGGCGGCGGACGCCCCGGAAGACGGGCGCGCGCTGGGGCCGTTGCGGGCGGTGCCGGAGGACGGGGTCATCGTCTGCACGGTGACGGGCCACGGCCTGAAGGACCCGGACATCATCCTCCGGCAGAGCGTGCCGCTCGCCCCGCCGATCCAGCCGACGCGCGAGGCGATCCTGGCACTGCTGAGGTAGGCCGCGCCGCGGGCGCGTCGTCCGGGAACCGCCGCAAAAGCACCGCGCCCGCATGCCCCTCCTCCTCTGCCGCCCGGACCGCGTGGGCGATGTCATCATCGCCACCTCCTGCCTGGAACCGATCCGCGCCCAGCGGCCTGGCGAAAGCATCGTGTTCGCCGCGCGCGAGGCCATGCGCCCGCTCTTGGAGAAGCACCCTCTGCTCGACGGCTTCGTCGGCCTGCCTGCTCCCGGCGACGCCCCCGGGGCGGCGGCGCTGGTGGAACCATTCCGCGCCCTGAAGGCCGACGCGCTCGCGCTCCTGCACCCCGACGCCGCCTGCCAGCGCGCCGCCCTCGCGGCCGGGATTCCGCGCCGCGTCGGCTACCGCAGCAGCTTCTGGCTCGACCGCACCCTCACTGACCGCCTGCCCGATTCCCGGCGTGCCGGACGCCGCCACGAGGCCGAGCACAACTTCGACGTGCTCGGGCCGCTCGGCATCCTGCCCCCGCCCCCGGGACCCCTCCGCCCGCAGGTCCACCTGCCGGCATCCTGGCGGCGGTCGCTGCGCCTGCGGCTCGCCGCCGCCGGGTTCGACGATTTCGACGACCCGGGCCATCCCCCCTACGCCGTGCTCAACCCGACCGCCTATTCGCTCGACCACCGCTGGCCGCCGGAACACTGGGCCTGGCTCACGCGCGAACTGCGCGACCGGGGCTTCGAACGCGTGTTCCTGGTCGGCGAATCCGTGCAGGACCCCTCCGCCCGCGCGCTGCACCACCTGCTCGGTCCCGTGCCCGGCGTGATCGACCTCAGCGGCCAGACCAACCTTGCCGAACTGGGCTGGCTGCTGCGTTCGGCGCGGGTGTTCGTCAGCCGCAACACCGGCAGCACCCACCTCGCCGCCGCCGTGGGCTGCCCGACGGTCGAGCTGTTCGGCCGCCTGGAACCCACCTACGGGCGGACGCGCTGGCGCGCGCTGGGCGAGCACGTCCAGGCCGTGACCACCCCCATCGCCCCCCGGCGCTGGACCGAGTCCCGGCGCGCCTACTGGCGGCGGGGCCATGCCCTCATCGGGCGCGAGCCCGTGCTGGCGGCCACGCTCAAAATGGCGCAGGCACGGCCGGAGGGCGCGACGGACCCGGATACAGAACGGTAGCTTTTCCTCCCGTCCTGTCCTCCTGTCATGAGACCGCTCCCCCACCTCCTTTTCGGCCTGTGTATCCTCGCGGTGCTCGCCGCCGTGCCCCTGGTTGCCCAGACGCCCACGCCTGCCGTCAGCAACGCGCCCGGCGGCGGCCAGATCACCAGTGCCACGCCGACGCCCGCGCCGATCCCCGCCACCCTCACGCCGTCCCAGGG
>CALMAQ010000340.1 GCA_937859745.1 uncultured Verrucomicrobiota bacterium
TCTCCACCGGGGGCGGCGGCCCGCAGGCGCCCGGCAAGCCGCCCATCGACGGCTACCTGGGCGCGGACGTCCTGCGCGAGCGGGCGGCGGTGATCGACTGCTCGCAGATGCGGCTCTACCTGAAGAACTACTCGCCGCCGGGGTATTGATCCCGGCCGCGCTTGCGCGGGAGCCCGGCCTCCTGCGGGCTTGAACGCTGGTTCTTCCGCCCTATCTTGGCGGTCCGTGGCCAACCAATTTCGTAAGACCAAGCAGAAAATTGCCGCCGCCGGGGGGCAGAAGAACCCCTGGCGCGCCCCGGTCATCCCCGTCCCGGCGGCGCAGTCCCCCCTCCCGGCGAACGGCACCGCCGCCGCCGACCCGGCATCCGAGGCATCCGCCGGGAGGGCCACGCGCGTGGGCGTCGGGCTGGAGAAGGGATGGCACAGGCGCAACTTCTTCACGGAAGTTCTCCTGCCCTCGCTGCTGTCCCGGCGCGACGGCACGCCCAACGCCGCGCCGTTCTTCCCGCCGCTGGCAGACGGGCAGATCGGCATCACCTGGATCGGCCACGCCTCGTTCTTCGTGCAGATGGCGGGCATGAACATCCTCATCGACCCGAACTGGTCGCTGTGGCTCAAGGGCATCAAGCGGCTCAAGACCCCCGGGCTGCACCTGCACGAACTGCCGCTGATCGACCTGGTGCTCGTCACCCACGCGCACTTCGACCACCTGGACCGCCGCACCCTGCGCGCCGTGGCCGCCAGCCAGCCCATCGCCGTGCCCTTCGGGGTGGGCAACCTGGTTCACGACCTGGGTTTCGACCGCGTCCACGAACTGGATTACTGGGGCACGCTCCAGGTCGGCGGGCTGTCGGTGACGCTGACGCCCTGCCACCACTGGGGGGCGCGGATGCTCCACGACCAGCAGCGCGGGTTCGGAGGGTTCGTCCTGTCGGCGGGCGGCAGGGGGGTGTTCCACTGCGGGGACACGGCGTACTTCGACGGTTTCGCGGAGATCGGGCGGCGTTGCCCGGTGGAGATCGCGCTCCTGCCCATCGGGGCCTACGACACGCCCAGCCAGCGGGCGGTCCACATGAACCCGGAGGAGGCGGTGCGGGCGTACGAGGAACTCGGGGCGCGCACGCTGGTGCCGATGCACTACGGGACGTTCCGCCTGAGCTACGAGCCGCTGGACGAGCCTCCCGCGCGTCTGCTCGCGCGGGCGAAGGAGATGGGCCTGGAAGGCCAGGTCTGCCTGATGGAGGAAGGGCGGCCGGGGGTGTTCTGAAAGGCGGAAGGGCAGAGGGATGTCGGATGCAGGGCAGACGGCTACGGTCAGCCCCTACCTCAATGACCGCATCCGCACGCCGCCCTCGGGCGAGCGTTCCAGCGAGGCGCGGAAATATTCCTCCACCTCCGCCCCCAACGCTTTCGCGCTGCGCCCGGCCCGCGGCGGGAACGACTTGCCCAGCCGGATCGTGATCGGGATGGGCAAGCGCGCGGATTGGAGCAGCCGCCAGCGTTTGCCCAGGTACAGCACGGGCATCTCGATGAACACCGTCTGCACGGGAGCTTCGGCCATCGTGGCGATCAACGCGAAGCCCTTCTTGAACGGGTTGATCGGCGGCTCGATGGTCCGCGTGCCCTCGGGGAAGATGAGCAGGTTTTCTCCCGCCAGCAGGGCGTCGCGCCCCTGCCGGATGAACTCCGTGCCGCGGTCGTTGGGCAGGTAGCCCGACAGCGCGGACGAGATCCCCATGAAGGGATTGCTCAGGATGCTGCTCTTCATCAGGCAGGTCAGCCGGGGCATCCGGGCGAGGAAGTGCGTCGCGTCGATCAGGCTGATGTGGTTGGGCGCGAAGATCGTCCCGCGCATGGCGCGCAGCCGTTCCACCTCCGGGAACTCGACGTGGAAAACGGTCGTCCCTTCCATGAACGCCGCCCACCGCCGCACGCCCCAATGGATCGCCCCCTGGCAGCGGGCCTTCCGGCGGTCGCGGTCGCGCGTCACGGCCGCGACCAGCAGGCAGCGGCCCACCACGAGGAGCGCCAGCGCGCCGTAGAGAACGAACCCCGTGAACGTTTTTACCACGAACACCACCCGTTGCCCCAGCCCCAGGCGAACGTCGGGTGACGGGGAGCCAGCCGGTTCGCGGGCCAGGTCCGGGAAGGCGTTCATGGGGCCAGCGTCGCCGCCGGACGCAGCCGACGCCCGGCCGAACGGGAGCTGCCGGCAAGGTCGGCGTCGGTGGCGGGCGGGTTCATCGGGGTGAAATTGAACCACAGGAACGGGGTGCGCCGCAACTGCCGCTCGACCGCCGCGAGGAACCCCTGGAAGTGCGCGTGCGCCGCCGCGAAGTTCTCGGCCCGGGTGCGCTCGGGCGACGGGTGGAACAGGGGCAGCGCGTGGACCACGGTCAGGTCGGGCTCCCGCTCGTCGGGCACCGCGAAGGAGAACACCACGGGTAGCCCGTGCATGATCGCCAGGTGGTAGATCGTGAACGGGAACATCCGCCGCGCGCCGAAGAAGTCGAACGCCTCCAGCTTGGAGCTGTATTCGGGCCGGTCGCATTGCAGCGCCAGCGAGCAGCCCGCACGCAGCGCGTCGTTCATGGCCAGGACGAGGCGGCTCCAGTCGTTGATCCAGATGACTTCCACGCTGCCCCGGTAGCGCCGGGCCAGCCGCTCGGTGTCCTCGGAGTTGCCAACCTGTTTGCGGACCATGTGCAGCCGCCCGCCCAGATGGCCCAGGAAGAAGCCGATCAGGTCCGAATGGCCCAGGTGCACCGTGCCGTAGAGGGCGGCCTTGCCCGTGCCGACCCAGGCGCGCAACTCGTCGCCCTGGCCCGGGGCGAACTGCACGCGCGGCTCGCGCCCGTCGCCGATGGCCATCCGCAGGAGGAGGTATTCCGTGTAGGCGTGGAAGTGCCGCCAGACCTCGCGGCGCGCGGGTGCCCGGCCCAGGGCGAGCGTCAGGTATTCGCGCGAGCAGGCGCGCTGCCGGGGCAGGGTCCAGTAGCCGATCCAGGTGCCCACCCGCGCCATCCAGTCCGTGAGGGATGCGGGCATGGTCCGCAGTTGCCAGCCGATGTAGGCGTAGCCGAATTCGGGGCCCGGGTTGCGGTCCTTGACGTGCGGACGCCGGGCGTACTTGGCGCGCACGAAGCCCCGGTAGGTCCCCACCACTACCGGCACGACGATCAAGACAACGATCAGCAGGTAAAACCACGGCGAACGCATAGAAACAACTGTGAGGAGGGCCGCGAGCTGGGAGGATGGCAGGTGCAGAAGTGTAACGAGCGCCGCAGGAAAGCGCCACTTTTCATTGAAGCGGCTTTCAGTTCCGATTAGCCGCGTTAGCGGCTGTTCAGAACCAGTCCAGCCGAACCTCTCCCCCGGACGGACTGGCGCACCGGAGCGGCTCACGGGCCGCCACGGCGGAAAACAGCGCGTGCAAGTCACCCGGAGCCGCCCCCCCGAGGGCCGGTGCAAAGTCCCCCCGGGCAACGGCGGTTTTCTCCTGCCAGGAAAGCACGCCAATCGTCCCCGGAGGGGGCGGCCCGGACGGGTCCTCCGCGCCCAGTTCCAAAGCGAAAGCGAAGCCGACGGACGAGGCGGCGTCGAGCTGGCGCATCCACGAGCCCACTTCCTCGCCGCCGGTCAGGATCACGCGCTCGCCGGGGGTCAGCAGAGCCGTCAGCGCGGCATGGGCGCTCAGTTCGGGCTGGCCCGCGAGCGGCGTCAACTCGCGCACCGGCAGGCCACGGTTGATGAGCACCTGTTCGATGGCGCTCGGATGGATGCTCGTCTGGAAGTGCAGCGGACTGGCCGCAGGGAAGCTCTCCAGGTAGCGCGCGATGGCCACGGTCTCGCCGAAGGTCGTCGCGTAGACCACGGCGTCGTCCTCGGTGATGGCGAAATCGCGCAGGGCCGCGCCGAGCATCAGCCCCAGGCGGGTCATGCGGCGGACAGCGTTGGCGGGGAAGTTGCCCATCCAGGCGCGCAGCAGTTCGGCGGGCACGTCGCCCTCCACGGGGCCGGCCGTGGCGGCCCGCAGGACGTAGCGCCTAATCATAGCAGAGCAGGCAGGCGTAGTGCGCCCCGCCGAAGGCAAAGGCGTTGAGCAGCGTCCCGGCGTAGCACGATACGTCGAAGGCCTCCGTGGCCACCTCCGCGCTGTAGCAGGGGCCGCTCGTGCCGACCGTGCCCGGCGCGCGGCCCTGCCGGGCGCTCTCGACCGCCACGGCGAGTTCCACCAGCCCGCAGCTTCCCAGCGTGTGTCCGAGGGCCCCCTTCCAACTAACCAGCGGCGCGCCCGGGAAACAGGCCGCCATGTGCCGCGCCTCCAGTTTGCCCGCCTCGACCGTGCCCGTGCCGTGGCCCTTGATCCACACGGGCCGGTCGCCGACGGCCGCCCGCATCCGCGCGCCGAGTTCGGCCATGCCGTAGCCGTCCGGGTGATTGCCGGTGAAGTGGTACATCTCGTTGAACCCCTCCTGCGCCTCCAGCCGGAAACCGCGCCGCCCGCCGCTGCCGCCGCCCGCGCGGGCCAGGGCCGCGAACGCCGCGCCGTCACCCAGGCCGATGGCCCCGAACGGACGATCCGCGTAGGGCGCGGGCATCTCGCCGATGAGAATCTTCATGGCATGGAACCCGGCCGCCACGAAGGGGCTCAGGAAGTCGTAGGACACGACCAGCGCCTCCTCAGCCAGCCCCGCCGCCAGTTGCCGCGAGGCGTAGAGCAACCCCAGGTTGGACGACACGCAGGCGTGCGAGAAGTGCGCGATGTTCGGCCCCCAGCCCAGCCGCTCGCGGAAAAACGCCGTCAGGCGCTGCGGCAGGATGTACGGGAGCTGGCCCGCACGCGGATTGCGGCGGTGGTCGTAGAGGTTGTCGACCCCGTAGTTGCTGCTGACGATGAAAATCGGGAACCGCGCGGTGCCCCAGGGCCGATCAGGCGCGCCCGCGATCATCTCCAGGAACCGGGGCATCCAGCGCGGTTCGTCGCCGGAGGACGGCTGCCAATCGTTGCACAGGGCCAGCGGCACGGGGTCGCCGCCGTCGAGGCCCAGCACGGACTGGAAGCGCAGGGCCGTCTCGCCGCGCAGCAGGGCGGCAGTCGTGGCGCGGGCGTCGCCGAAGGGCGTCACGCAACCCGAGGCGGTCAGCGCCACAGTCCGCGCGTCCACGCGCCGGGGCTCGGGCTGGCCCAAGGTGGCCAGCGGGTGCGGGAGATCGGGGGCCTGCGGGGCCAGGAGCGGCGGGCTCATCGGGTGAGGAAGAGCATACGCGATTCCACCTCCGGCAGCAACGGCAAAGGGACCGTCAGGGCACGGTCTGGCGGCGCTGTTCAATGAAGCTGGCCAGGGTCGCCACGCTCTGGAACGCCTTGAGGGCCTGCTCGCTGTTGGCGACCTTGACGCCGTATTCCTTCTCGACGGTGAGAGTGAGTTCCAGCGCGTCGATGGAGTCCAGCCCGAGCCCCGTTTTGAAGAGCGGCAGATCGTCGCCGATGTCGGCGGGCGTCACGTCGATGAGGTTGAGCCGGTCAACGATGAGCTTCTTGAGGTTTTCTCGGAGTTCGGCGGTGCTTTCCATGCGAAGGGGTTTCCAAACGGAGCGGGCTCCTCCGGCGGCACAGTAGCGGGCGCGCTCCGGGGAGGCAAGCAGTTGCCCGCAGGGAGTTTTGACGCGGAACGAAGGTAGTCATTGCTACGAATTTGCCACCGGGGCAGATGCGGAGGGACGCGGGATGGTTCGTCCCTTCCGTCATCCGTCGTCCGTCATCCCTCCCCCAGCCCGGCGAGCATCTCGCGCAGCTTGGCCAGCTTCGCTCCGGCGTCGGTCTGGCGCTGGCGATGCTCGGCCACCACGGCGGCCGGGGCGTGGTCCACGAACTGCGGGTTGGACAGCTTCTTGCCCGCCGCTTCCAGGTCGCTCTCGGCCTTGGCGATCTCCTTTTGCAGGCGGGCGCGCTCGGCTTCCACGTCGATCAGGCCCGCCAGGGGCATGAACAGGTCGCCCAGCGGTGTCCGCGCCGACGGCGTGCCGCGCGGAGCCTGGTAATCCGGCTCCAGCGACAGGTCCTCGGCGTTGATCATGCGCGTCAGGGCGCGCACGGTCGTCGCCAGCACCCAGGCGTCCTCCAGCAAGTCCTCCCGCAGCCGCAGGATGAACCGCGCGGGCTTGTTCGTCGCCACGCCGTACTCGGCCCGCAGGTTCCGGGCGGCGCGCACGGCGTCGTACAACTCGGCCGTCGCCCGCTGCGCGGCGGCGGTTTCCTCCGGCGAGCCCGACAGGCTCAGCGGGCCGCCCAGCCGCTGCGTGGTCAGGAACCGCCGCCGCTTCGGCTTGTCGCTGCTTGCGGCGGGTCCGCCGTCTTCCAGCGCGTCGAGGTCCTTGTCGTGCAGGTCCTCGGGCGTCGCGGGATGCGTCGCGGGGCGCGGCGGGAAGCTCAGGCGCTCGTTGAGTTCCTCGGTCAGGTGCGGCATGAAGGGATGCAGCAGCGCCAGAAACTCCGTCAGCACGCGGTACATGGTGAACAGGGCCACGTGCTTGGAGATGGCACGCTCGGTCACGCGCTCGCCCGGCCCCACGCCGTCCACGCCCACCACGTCGGCCTTGGCGGCCTCCACGAACCAGTCGCAATAATCGCTCCAGAAGAAGTCGTAGAGCCGCTGGGCCGCCTCGTTGAAGCGGTATTCCTCGTAGGCCGCCGCCACGGCCACCTGCGTCTCGCGCAGCTTGGCCTCGATGTCGAGCACGTAGGGCGCGGGCCGGTAGGAGATGCGCGTGCCGAAGGGCAGCGCCGGTTCCTGCATCTGGTAGAAGCGCGCGGCGTTCCAGATCTTGTTGGCGAAGTTGCGCCCTTCCTCCACCTGCTTCTCGTCGAAGCGGATGTCCGCCCCCTGCGGCGCGATCCGCAAGAGGCCGAAGCGCACGCCGTCCGCGCCGAAACGCTCCATCAGGGCGAGCACGTCGGGCGAGTTGCCCAGCGACTTGCTCATCTTCTTGCCCTTGGAATCGCGGATCAGGCCCGTGAAGTACACGTTGCGGAACGGGATGTTGTCCGCGTCGGCCTCCGTCCGGCCCGGCTTGAACTCCAGCCCCGCGATGATCATGCGCGCCACCCAGAAGAAGATGATGTCCGGCGCGGTCACGAGCACGTCCGTCGGGTAGAATTTCGCGCGGGTCTCTGGGTCCATCGTCTCGTAGGCCCACAACCACGACGAGAACCAGGTGTCGAGCGTGTCCGCGTCCTGCGTCCAGCCCTCGCCGGGGCTGGCGGTCTGCACGCGGATCTCGTTGCCCGGCCCGTACCACGCCGGGATGCGGTGGCCCCACCACACCTGGCGGCTCACGCACCAGTCCTGGATGTTCTCCAGCCACTGCGCGTACACCCTCTCCCAGTGTTGCGGGAAGAAGCGGATCAGGCCGTCGCGCACGGCGGCCAGCGCCTCGGCGGTCTTGGGGTAGCGCAGGAACCACTGCTCGCTCAGGCGCGGCTCTACGGGCACCTCCGAGCGTTCGCTGAAGCCCACGTTGTTCTCGTGCGGCTCCTCCTTGGTGAGCAGGCCCGCCTCCGCGAGCATCTCCCCCGCCCGCTTGCGCGCGGCGAAGCGGTCCAAGCCGTCCAGCTCGGGCGCGGCGGGGCAGTGGATCGTGCCGTTGGGGTGCAGCGCGTCCACCACGCCCAGGCCGTGGCGCTGGCCGATCTCGAAGTCGAGCTTGTCGTGCGCGGGCGTGATCTTGAGCGCGCCCGTGCCGAAAGCGAGGTCCACGGCGGCGTCGGCGATCACCGGGATTGCCGCGCGCGGGAACGGCCGCCACACCTGTTTGCCCACGAGGTCCGTGTAGCGGGGGTCCGCCGGGTTCACGGCCACGGCCAGGTCGGCCATGATCGTCTCGGGGCGCGTCGTGGCCACCTCCAGGAACCGGCCCGGCTCGCCCACCACCTCGTATTTCACGTGGTAGAGCGTGCTCTTCTGTGCGCGCGGGATCACCTCCTCGTCGGAGAGCGCCGTCAGGGCAGCCGGGTCCCAGTTCACCATGCGCTTGCCCCGATAGATGTAGCCTTTGTTGAACAGGTCCACGAACACCCCTTGCACGGCGGCGGCGTAGGGCGCGTCGAGCGTGAACCGCTCGCGCGACCAGTCCAGCGAGCAGCCCAGGCGCTTGAGCTGGTCCACGATGATGCGCCCGTGCTTCTCGCGCCATTCCCAGGTGCGGCGCAGGAACTCCTCGCGGCCCAGGTCGTGCCGGGTTTTCTTCTCGTCCTTGCGGAGCGCCTTTTCCACGGCGCTCTGGGTCGAGAGGCCCGCGTGGTCGGTGCCGGGCAGCCAGAGGACCTCGTGCCCGGTCTGGCGCGCGCGCCGGGCGAGGATGTCCTGGATCGTGTTGTTGAGCACGTGGCCCAGGGTCAGCACGCCCGTGATGTTCGGCGGCGGGATGACGATGGAAAAGGCCGGGCGTGACGCCGACACGCGCGCCGGATGGGCAGTGAAACAGCCTGCCTCGGACCAGCGCGCCTGCCATTTGGCTTCCACGGCGGCGGGTTCGTAGGCTTTGGGAATCTCGTGGGTGGGTTCCATGGGAAAAAAGGTCGTTCGTTTGAAAGAGGAAAAGGGACGGTCCCGCGCGAGGGCCGGCGCGGGGGCGGGAGCGTGATGTACATCCGGCCGGCGCGGACAAGGAAGCGCCAGCCTACCAGACTCGCGCCAGGTCGAGCGTGAACCCGGCCAGCACCGGCTCGCCCGAGAGCGTCGCCGGATTTTTGAGGTGTTCGACCTTCGCGCCGGGCCGGTAGACGAACACCTGCCGTTCCAGCGGATCGAGCAGCCAGCCCAGCCGCGCGCCGTTCGCGATATAAAGCGCCATCTTCTTCTGCAACGTGGGCAAGCGGTCCGAGCGGGAACGCAACTCCAGCACGAAGTCCGGGCACAATGACATGAAACTCTGCCAGTCCTTCTGACTCAGTTCATCCAGTCTTTCCCGTGCGACCCAGGACACGTCTGGAGAGAGCATGGATTGATCGGGCAACCGGAAGCCGCTGGACGAATCAAAGACCGTGCCGGTTGCCGCCTGCCTCGCCCACAACACAAAATCCGCCGTCAACTCTGCGTTGCTTCGTCCCGCATCACCGGATGCTGGTGGCATGATGATAATGTCTCCCCTGGAGCTCCGCTCGATTCGCAGTCCGGCGTTTTGCTGGCAAAACCGGATCAATTCCCTATCGCCAAACGGTATCGCCGGACGAAAGCGCACTACCATCGCCCCGGCTTCCGACGCCGCGGCTGCCTGCCGTTGGGCGGGGGCTTTCCGAGTCTTGAGCGTAGCGGTGTCATGCATGGCTTCGGCACGAGCGTAGCCTGCCGCCTTGCAAAAATCCAGCGTTTCCCCTCCCTACCAGACTCGCGCCAGGTCGAGCGTGAACCCGGCCAGCACCGGCTCGCCCGAGAGCGTCGCCGGATTTTTGAGGTGTTCGACCTTCGCGCCGGGCCGGTAGACGAACACCTGCTTTTCCAAAGGATCAATGAGCCAGCCCAGCCGCGCGCCGTTGTCGAGGTATTCGGCCATCTTCTCGTGGAGCTTGGGCAAGCGGTCTGAACGGGAGCGCAGTTCCAGCACGAAGTCCGGGCAGAGCGGCATGAAGCCCTGCCAGTCTTTGGCGGTCATTTTATCCAGTCGCTCCTGCGCGACCCAGGACACGTCCGGCGAGCGCATCGCCCCATTGGACAGCCGGAATCCTCCCGACGAATCGAACAATTGACCACTCCCCGCTTCGGCCTGCCAAACACCGAACTGCACACAGAGTTTGAAGTTCTGGTTGCTGCTCTCGCTAAACGCCGGAGCCATGATAATGAGTTCTCCTTCCGCGGTTTGCTCCACCCGCAACTCGCTGTTGTCTTGGCAAAATTGAACAAGCTCTCTAGCCGTCAGCCGCTTGGCATGGCGCAGCCGCACCTCCATGACGCCATCCACCATGGACGGCTCGCCGTCCGTTCGGCGCGAGCGGCTGATCTTGCGTTTGGCGGTCCTGGACATGGTTTTCCACGAGCGTAGCGCGAGGATGCGCGGGAATCCAGCTTCTTGCCGCCCGCGCATCTTGTTGAACGCACTTGAACAAAATTGAACTGCGCGTTATTGGTCGGTTCATGGCCACGCACCTGCACTCCATGTTCATCGACTTCGACTCTTTCTTCGCCTCGATGGAGCAGGAGATGCGACCCGAGTTGCGCGGGCGGCCGGTCGTCGTCGCTCCCCTGCTCTCGGATGCCACCTGCTGCATCGCCGCCAGCCGCGAGGCCAAGCCCTACGGCATCAAGACGGGCACGCCCGTGCACGAGGCCCGGCGGCTCTGCCCGGGGTTGCAGGTCGTCGAGGCGCGCGCCGAGCATTACATTCATTTTCACCGCGTGCTCAAGCGCACCGTGCGGAGCAGCGGCGTCTACCCGGAGGTCTGCTCCATCGACGAGGTCCATTGCCGCCTGTGGGGGGAATGGACGGAGCCCGCCGCCGCCCAGGCGCTCGCGGCGCGGATCAAAGAGGGCATCCGGCAGAATATCGGCCGCTGCTTGACCTGTTCCATCGGCCTGGCACCCAACAAGTTCCTTGCCAAGACCGCCTCCGACATGAACAAGCCCGACGGCCTTGTGACCATCCTGCCGGGCGACCTGCCCCACTGCCTGCACCGGCTCGCGCTGCGCGACCTGGTGGGCATCGGCCTGCGGATGGAACTGCGCCTGCGGATGCACTCCATCGACACGGTCGAGCACCTGTGCGCCGCCTCGCGCGAGCTGCTGCGAGCGGTCTGGGGCAGCGTGGAGGGAGCCTTGTTCTACGACTCCCTCCACGGGGCGGCCACCGTCCACCGTGCCGCCGAACGGCGTTCGCTCGGGCACAGCCACATCCTGCCGCCTGAACTGCGTTCGGAAAAGGGCGCGCGCAGCGTCCTGCACCGGCTGACCCAGAAGGCGGCGATGCGGCTGCGCGCCTCCGAGTGCGAGACGGCCCGGCTGAGCTTCTTCATCCGGTACGTGGGCGGCGGCCGGGCGGATTGGGGGGACGAAATCCGCTTCAATCCCACGCAGGACACCCTGGAACTGCTGCGCGCGCTGGAACTGCTCTGGAAACGCCGCCCGCGCCCCCGGCCCGGAGAAGGCGTGCCCTTTGCGGTCGGCGTCAATCTCCTCGAACTCCACGAGGAGACCAACAGTGTGCCGCCGCTGTTCGACCGCGAGCGGGAGCAGCGCCGCCGCGCGCTGCTGGAGGCCGTGGATCAGATCAACATCCTGCGCGGCAAGAACAGCGTGTACTTCGCCGGGGCGCACGGTGCCGTGGGCTACACGCCGATGCGGATCGCCTTCAACCGCATCCCCGACCCGGACACGGAAAGATAAAGGCGGAAGGTGGAGAGACGGAACTGACTGGCAACAGTCTCCGGCTCGCCCTGTCATGCTTTTCACCTCTCCGGACCGGCGTGCTATATTCTCCATCCTTCCGCCTTCCACCTTCCGCCTTCCGCCTTCGCCGTGTCCGCCAATCTTTCCCAAGAAATTGCCCGCCGCCGCACGTTCGCCATCATCAGCCACCCGGACGCAGGTAAGACCACGCTGACCGAGAAGCTGCTGCTCTACGGCGGCGCGGTCCAGCTCGCGGGCAGCGTCACCGCCCGGCGCAAGCAACGCTCGACCACCTCGGACTGGATGGAGCTGGAGAAACAGCGCGGCATCTCGGTGTCCTCCACCGTGCTGCAGTTCGATTACGCGGGCTACCGCGTCAACCTCCTGGACACCCCCGGGCACCAGGACTTCTCCGAGGACACCTACCGCGTGCTGACCGCCGTGGACGCCGCGATCATGGTCATCGACGCGGGCAAGGGCGTCGAGCCGCAGACGCGCAAGCTCTTCGAGGTCTGCAAGCGCCGGGGCGTGCCCATCTTCACCTTCATGAACAAGCTCGACCGCCCCGCGCGCGAGCCGCTGGACCTGCTGGACCAGCTCGAAAGCATCCTCGGCATGCCGACCTGCCCGATGGTCTACCCGCTGGGCATGGGCGCGGAGTTCCGCGGGGTGTACGACCGCTTCGAGAAGCAGGTCCATCTGTTCGAGCGCACCGTCGGCGGGGCTTACCGCGCGCCGCTGGAGATCAGCGCCCTGGATTCGCCCGTGGTCCGCGAGCGGCTCGACGACGCCACTTTCGCCAAGACCAGCGAGGAGATCGAGATGCTCGACATGGCGGGCGCGCCGTTCGACCCGCAGGCGGTGCTGCGCGGGGAACTGTCGCCCGTGTTCTTCGGCAGCGCGGCCAACAACTTCGGCGTGCAGCTTTTGCTTGACGGCTTCCTGAAGTATTCCGCCGAACCCGCGGGCCGCTGGGCCCTGCCCCGCCCCCAACGCGAGGGCGAGCGCCAGCCCCCGGCCAGCGCCGCGGAGGGGGAAAAGTTCCTGCCGCCCGAGGACCCGACGTTTTCCGGGTTCGTCTTCAAGATCCAGGCCAACATGGACCCGCGCCACCGCGACCGCATCGCGTTCCTGCGGGTGTGCTCGGGCCGGTTCGAGCGCGACATGACCGTCACCCACTCGCGCACCGGCAAGCGGGTGCGCCTGTCGTCGCCGCAGAAGCTCTTTGCCCAGGAGCGCGAGATCGTGGAGGAGGCGTTCCCGGGCGACATCGTCGGCTTCGTCGGCCACGACGCCTTCGGCATCGGCGACACGCTCAGCGACCAGGACGACTTCATCTACGACGAGATTCCTCGCTTCGCCCCGGAGTGCTTCGCCTACCTGCGAAACCCGCAGACGGCCAAGTACAAGCAGTTCCGGCAGGGGCTGGACCAGCTTTTGCAGGAGGGCGTCATCCAAGTGTTCCACCTGCGCGACGCCGTGGTGAAGGTGCCGCTCCTGGCGGCGGTGGGCCCGTTGCAGTTCGAGGTCGTGCAGTACCGGCTCCAGAGCGAGTACGGGGCGGAATCCCGGCTGGAAACCGCGACGTGGGACCGCGTGCGCTGGCTGGACCCCGGTTTCGACCCCGACAAGCTCGGCACCCTGACCCTGCCCACCGGCGTGGCCGTGGCCGAGGACACCGATGGCGCGCCCGTGGTCCTGTTCCCGAGCGATTGGACGCTGCGCTACTTCCAGGAGCGCAACGAGGGGGTGACGCTCCACGCCACACCGGCCAAGAAGGCGGCGGGGTTGGGTGTATAGGCCAGGTGACTACAGAGCCTGACCTAAATCAGGCGAAAAACATTTTGGGGTAAACTGTTATGAGCAAACTCGGTTGCATCTGTGGCGAGACCATTCGTGACCAGACGGATTACTTACCTTACAAAGGATACTTACTGCCCGCACCGTATACTTTGACCTGCTTGATCGTGCGGCAGAAGACGCGGTGTCTTTCATTCGGGCCCGCGAGACCAAAACCGAGCGTCAGCGGCTTTCATCGTACTCCAGCCCCAGCTATCCATTGCTTCCTGAAACGAGCATCATACACGACATCCTCACCCGTCACCTCCTCCCGGCTCACAGCGATGTCTATCAGTGTCCAAAACACCATCGCATGCTTGTTGCGCGACGTGCCAAGCCAAGATTTTTCTCTAGCTTCACACCCGAAGATTTACCGCCCGCTGGTATTTTTGCCCGACCGGTTGCCGTATCCACTCCCTGATCGCCATTAAGTACAAGGGAGCTGAGTTGGTCGCTGGTTCCAATTCCTATTAGGCTGACCTTGTGGTCATACAACTTCTATCCTCGCAATCATGCAAGCTCATCGTGTTGAAACCATCGTGTCCGAAGATGGGGTTGTCATCCTCCGCGACTTGCCCTTCCGTCGCGGTGAGTCTGTGGAGGTCATTGTTCTTTCCTCTTCTGGAACAGCCGTTGACTCAAACCGCCCGCTTCGTGGCACCCCAGTGACGTTCCTCTCTCCTACTGAGCCGGTGGCGGACGGTGACTGGGAAACCGTTGGATGATCGTCCTCGACACGCACGTTTGGGTCTGGTGGGTGCATGGCGATTTCACTCTGCCTGCCCCTGCGCGTACGTCGCTGGAAGCCGCCGAGCGGACGGGGATCGCCGTCAGCGCGATTTCATGTTGGGAAGTTGCCAAGTTGGTTGAACGCGGACGGCTCATTTTGCCTTGTCCCGTAGCACAGTGGCTGCAACAGGCACTTTCCTATCCCGGGTACGGCTGGTCGAGCTTTCACCCCGCATCTGCGTCGAATTGACGCAACTCCCAGGCGACTTCCACCGTGATCCTGCCGACCAGATCATTGTCGCCACCGCCCGGGTCCTCAACGCGCCGCTTGTTACCGTTGATGCCAAAATCTTGGCATACACTCACGTCAAGCATGTGCCGTGAAGCGCCTGATCGTGCAACCCGCTCTCCTTGCTGACGTGGAAAGGCATGAACAATCCCCTTGCCCGCATGGTCTAAGGCATCTTCCTTCCCGCGCACGGCCTGGAACTTGCATAGATTAGACTTGCCTATTCAC
>CALMAQ010000341.1 GCA_937859745.1 uncultured Verrucomicrobiota bacterium
CCGGGCCGGGCGACGAAGCGTACCGGGCGTGGCTCGCGCCTGCTTCCGTTTATCTCGCGCTGCTCGGATCGGTGGAGTGGCTGTGGTTGATCGAGCAATCGTTCATGTTCGACGTGCGGTTCGCCGCGTACATCGGCGCAGGCGTCGTCGTGTTTGCGCTCGGCATGTGGCTGGGGGAACGCCGCTGGCAGTGGCTCAGCGTGCTGCCGACGGCGGTCGGGCTGACGTTCTTCTGGCTCGTCACCTCGTCGGGGGATCGACACCGCGCCTGGGACGTTCTCGGGGTGCTGTGCCTGGGCGCGCAGCAAGTGTGGGGACGGCGGGCGTCCGGGTCCGCCAACCTCCCGCGCAACCTGCAAAGCGCCTACATCCTGGCCGCGACGCTCTGCGCCTGGGCGCTGGTCACATCCTGGATGGAGCCGTGGCGCGGCGGAGCCTTCACGCTGGCGGCGGGTTGGTCGATCTTCGCGGTGGCGGTCTTCGGCGCGGGACTCGCGTTGCGCGAACGGCTCTACCGCTGGCTCGGGTTGACGATCCTGGGGGTGACGCTGCTGCGGATCGCCGCCGTGGACATCTGGCGGCTCGATTCGTTGGACCGGGTGGTCAGCGGGTTCGTCCTGGCCGGGACCCTCCTCGGCCTCGGCTACCTCTACAATCGCTACCACGAAAAATGGCGCGGGTTGCTCTGAAATTGGCCATCAATCGCCAAGTGATTTCGCAAGGACAAGAAGACAGTTGCAAATTTGTGAAAGATTTTTGTTGCTTAATTGGAGACTTTTGGCAAAATCTGCGCGTTTCCTGCTGGGTATTCCTTTCAAATCTCATGAATAACAAACTGTTCTTCGGTAGCGCGTTGGTCGTGCTTGGCGGGTTGGCCTGCGGGCCGGTCTGCCAGACCGCCCTGGCGGCGGAGGCGACGGCGGCGGTGGCTCCGGCCCGCCCCACGCTCGATCTCGCCCGCAGCAGTGCGGGCACCCAGCTCCTCGTGCGTGAGCCGGGCCGGACCGGCACGGCGGAGGAAAGCCAGGCCGCGCAGGTGCTCATCGGCGAGGACGCCGCCACGAGCTACGCGCTGGGCGCGGGCACCACGAGCATGATCCTGACGCTGGGCCAGATCGAACTCGTCAACCGGCTGGGCTTCATGAACATGGGAGCCGCGGGCAAGGTGACGGTGGCGGTTTCCAACACCCGGCTGCCCTTCGACAGCGCCGCCTGGCACACGGTGGGCGCGGCGGAAAGCTTCCGCGGCGACGGGGTCGTCGACTGCGACCTCGGCAGCGTGGAAGCCCGCTACGTGAAGGTGGAGTTCGCCACCGCGACCCCCGGCCGCATCGCCACGCTGGGCCTGGCCGGCCTGCCCGCCTTCGGCGGCGCGACGGCCGCGACCAACGCCTACGTGAGCACGCCGGACAAAGCGGACCGCGCGAGCCTGAGCGTGTCGCTCAACTTCGTGAACCTTGCCAAGGGGGCGAAGGTCATCGGCATCTCCAAGGCCAGCAGCCTGGGCAACGTGCAGAACATGGAGAACGGCAACCCCGAGGCCGCGTACACGTTCGACCCGACGGACGCCGCGCCGACGCTGGTGGTGGACCTGGGTTCGCGCCAGTCGCCCGAGCGTGTCACCTGCGCCTACAAGGCCCCGGCCGGACGGCTGGACCTGTACCTGGTGGACAACCCGAACTCGCAGGGCGACCCGTCGGTCAGCGTCAACTACGTTTCGGCCCCCTCGCTCCAGCCCGTGGCCAACAACGCCGCCGAGAAGCGCAAGCCCGCGTACTCGCTCACCACGGCGGGCGAGCCGAACGTCGCCAAGCTGACGGCCGACCTGGGCGGCCAGAGCGGCCGTTACCTGATCGCGGAGTTCCATCCGCTGGCGCACCAGAACTACACCACGCGCCATCGCGACGGCAAGGACTTCAAGGACTACAAGGACCTGAAGGACGCCGCCGCCGCGGCCGACGCACCGGTGGCGGGCATCTCGAATTTCGGTGACGGCGCGCCCTCGCAGGCGGTCCCGCTGCTGCCTCCGCTCGGGGGCACCACGCCCTGAAGGCGCGGAACGGTTGGTGAGTGTGTTTGTGGCACAGCACGCGCCGGGTGGCGCGTGCTGTTTCTTTGGTCGGGACCCGTCCTGTCCCGGCCGTCATTCCAGCCGCAGGTCGTAGGTCAGCAAACGGTCGCCGGACTTGGCGGCGGGCGCGCCCGAGCCGGGCGCGTGCCGGAGTTCCCCGGCCTCGACGGGCTGGAACTGGCGGGTGTTTTCCTCCAGCCGGTAGTGGGAGGAAGCCACGCCGCCCCGGCGGGGCGCGACGGTCAATTCCAGCGGCAGGTGTGGCGCGATGCCCGGGTGCAGCGACGGGTAGAGAGCCGTGCGCCGGTAGCGCAGGCCGCAGCCAACGAGCGCCCCCTGGCCGCCGGGGCCGTCCAGCGGACTCAGCGCCAACTCGCGGCCGTTGACGGAGACCAGGTGCCGGGCGGCGAATTCCGCCGTCCCTGCGAACTCCAGCCGTTCGATGGAGGTGTCGACGAAGCGGCTGGTCGTGCCGCCCTCGCTGGGGGTCTCGCACAGGAGCGGCCAGCTCTCGCAGGCGCGGCGAATTTCCAAGGTCTCGCCGTGCCCGTAGTCGACGCTGAGCATCGACGGGAAGCGCCAGCGCCAGATCGAGCGGAAGCCGTCCACCGGAAAATCGAACCCGCCGCGCCGCAGTTCGTCCAGCACGGCGCGCAGATCCTCCCACAACGGGGTCGGCAGGAAAAAGCGGTCGTGCAAGGCGTCGCCGTGGGCGAGGAGTGCGCGTGGGGAGGGATGCGCGAGGGTGTGCGCGGCGATGGCCTGCCAGAGCAGGGCGACGAGCGACATCCAGGCGGCGTGCGGCAGCGACTCGATGGCGCGAAATTCCACCAGTCCCGAGGTGCCGCCCGCCGGGCCCCCGACGTTCCAGAATTTGTCGAAGCTGATCTCGCTGCGGTGGGTGTTGCCGGTGATGTCCGTGTGCAGGTGGCGCAAGGTTTCGCCGATGACATAGCGGTGGTCGCCCTCGGGCAGGCCGGCGAGGTGCTGGTAGGCCAGGTCGAGGTCGTAGAGGTCGCGCGCGGACTCGTCCGGGCGCGGGGCCTGCGAGGACGCGCCGACGTAGACCCCCGTGAACAGGTAGGCCAGGCTGGGGTGCGCCTGGAAGAAGCGCAGCAGCGAGGCCACCCAGGCGGGACGCGGGAAAAACGGATTCTCGTCGAGGTTCGGACCGCCGAAGAGGAGGTGGTTGCCGCCGCCGGTGCCCGTGGCGTCGCCCTGGGCATTCTCCTTCCACGAGCGCAGGCCGACGGCGCGGCCGGTCTCTTCCAGGATCGTCACCCAGCGGTGGTAGTCGTGCCACGTCTCGCAGGGCGGGATGTTGATTTCGAGCACGCCGGGGTCCGCCGTCAGGCCGACGCGCGTCCAGAGCCCGGCCTCGTCCTGGGGCAGATAGCCCTCGAAGAAATACTTGGCGATGCGCTGCTTGGAGAGCTGCGCGGTGATGACGGCAAGCAGCTCGCAGAACGGCCCTTGCAGGAGCGGGGGCAGGAACAGGTGCAGGGCCTCGTCCTCGCGCCATTCGAGCGTCAGCGCGCGGCGCATCGCCTCGGGCGGCAGGTCGGCCAGCGGCAGGCGCAAGCCGGCGGGGCCTTCGGCGTTGAGGAGCGTCAGTTTCCTGCCTCGCCCTTTGCCTTTGGGCAGGGGCCAGCGTTCCGTTTTCCACGCCGTGCCGTCGTGGTCCAGCGGCAGCACGGCGACGCGGCTGCGGGCGGAGTGCGGGTCTCCGGCCAGGCTCCAGCCGTCCGGCGGCAGGCCCAGGGCTCCGGAAATCGCCGCCTGCAAGGTTTCCAGCGTGCGGCACGACGAGCGCCCGTGGGCGGCCCTGCCCGTGGGGATCGGCGGCCGGACGGGCGAGCCGTCGCGGTTGGCCAAGAGGTTGACGACCCAGCGCGGGTTGATCTCGCCGGGATACACCTTGCCGGGCGAGAACACCGTCACCGCGCCAGGCAGGAACCGCTCGATGATGACCGCCGCCAGCTTGTAGGCGTAGTCGAGCTTCGTCGGGCCGACGGCCACGAAGCTCCATTCCGAGCCCTCGGGCTGGAGCGGCACCAGCGTGGGCTCGCCGCCCAGGGTGAGCCGGACGCCGTGCTGGCGCAACGTTTCGCCGATCTTTTCGGCCAGCGGCAGCAGCGGGGTGGCAAACAGCGGGGCGTGGTCGGGAGAGCGTGAAACGGACATAACGGATGTCGGATGACGGATGACGGAGATACTCTTGTCCGTTCGTCGGCGATGGATAGCAAGTGCTTCCCGTCCGACATCGGTCATCCGACCTCCGTGATCTTGGTCACAATTCGTGATGTTGCCCGTTTTCGGAAGCGGGCAGTTCGGTCATGGCGGTGACGTGGGCGTCCACCGGGTCGGCCTCGACGGCCGCCTTTTGCGTGTCGGAGAGCGGGCGGGACTGTTCGGCCAGGGCCAGGATCACGTCCGTCTTGGAGATGCTGCCCACCAGCGTGCGGTCCTCGAAGTTGCTCATCACCGGCAGACGCTCGCCGTCGTGGCGCGAGAACACGTTGAGCGCGTCCGTCAGCGATTCCTCGGGCGCGACGGTCGGGAACTGCTCGCGCACGATGTCGCGCGCGATGATGATGCTCGCCAGTTCGGGCGTGTTGAGGTAGTTCTTCACGTCGTGCAGGGAGATGGCTCCCTTAAACATGCGGTCGGTCCCGACGACGTAGAGGTAGTTGAAGCGGTTGGTCAGGAAGTTCTCGGCAATTTCCTCGAAGCGTGATACCTCGCCGACAGCCACGGGGTTCTTCTTCATCAGGTCGGCCACGCGCAGGGCGTTGAGCTGCTGGCGCACGTAGGCCGCGCCCTTGCGCTTGAGCGATTCGCTGTAGATGCTCGCGGGCTCGAACGCCGTGGACGTGTAGTGGGCGATGACGCAGGCGAGCATCAGGGGCAGGATGATGTCGTAGTCGCGCGTCATCTCGTAGAGCATGATGATCGCCATGATCGGCGCGTGGGTGGTCGCGGCCAGGAACGCGCCCATGCCCACCAGCGTGAACACGCTGAGCACCGGCGGCGTGCCCCCGGGCCAGAGCGCCAGCACGCCCGTGCCGAAGATGTAGCCGATGCTGGCCCCGGCAAAGAGCGTGGGCGTGAACACGCCGCCCACCGCGCCCGAGCCGAACGTGGCCTCCGTGGCGAAGAGTTTGAGCAGCAGGATCACGAGCACGGTCTGCCAGAGCATCCCGCCCTGGAGCAGCTGGTTGACCACGCTGTAGCCGTTGCCGACCACTTCCGGGTGCGCGATGGAAAGCGCCCCGACGATCAACCCGCCGAGGGCCAGCCGCGCGTAGGGCGGCAGGGCCGTGGCGGCGAAGGCGCGTTCGCTCCAGCGCAGGCTCCGCAGGAACCAGGGGGCGACCAAGCCGGCCACGAGGCCGAGCAGCAGGTGGGGCAGGATTTCCCAGTTGGTGTGCAGGTTCACCAGCGGCTGGGAGATCTCGTAGAGCGGGTTCTTGCCCAGGAACTGCTGGACGGTCAGCGTGGCGATGACCGAGGAGAACACCAGCGGCCCGAAGGACTCCATCGCCAGCGTGCCCAGGATGATCTCCGCGACGAAGAGTGCCCCGCTGATGGGCGCGTTGTACGCCGAGGCGATGCCCCCCGCCGCGCCGCACGCCACCAAGAGGCGCAGCCGCGCCGTGCCCATGCCGCCCCAACGCCCGGCGACCGAGGCCAGCACGGCCGCCAGCTGCACGAGCGGGCCTTCCCGCCCGATGGAGCCGCCCGAGGAGATGGTGAACGCCGCGGACGCGCACTTCACGAAACTCGACCGCGCCGAGATGTTGCCGCTGCCCAGCACGATGGCCTCCATGTAGTCCGTGCTGCTCTTGCGGCGGTTGAGCCGCGCGCCCAGGTAGAGCGTCAGGCCCGCGAGCATCCCGCCGAAGCAGGGGGTCGCGAGCCGCTGCCACCAGGGCAGGTGGGAGAACGTTTCCACGTAGCCCGGCGGGTGGCGGGTGAGCAGCCAGTGCAGGCCGTCGGTCAGCTTGCGGAAGCCCACGCTGCTCGTGCCCGCCAGGAAGCCGACGAACCCGGCCCAGACCAGGGTCGTCTGGAGTTCGTTGTGCTGGGCGAACTCGGCCAGCCAGATCCGCAGCTTGAGCAGGGGGAGCAGCCAGCTCCCGGTGTGTCGTCCCTGCGGCGCGTCCATGACAAAGGACTTTAACCGCCCGCGCGGAGGATGGCGAGGAATCGCCCGGCGTCGGCGGCCTGCGCGAGCTTCGCGCGGGTCGCCTCGTTCTTGAGGGTGCGGGCGAGGTAGCCGACCAGCGCCAGATAGGGCGGCACCTTGTCCGGCGGCGTGCCGATGACGAAGAGGAAGCGGACGGGCTCCGCGGCTTCCGGGAAGGCGATGCCGACGCGGCAGTAGCCCACCGCCACGACGAGTTGCCGCACACCGGTGGTGCGCGCGTGCGGGAAGGCGACACCGTGGCCCAGAGCCGTCGAGAGGAGTTTTTCGCGTTCGATGACCTCATCCGCCAGGGCGGCGGCATCCGTAACATCGGGCTGGCCGGCCAGCAGCGCCGCGACCGCCCGGATGGCCGCCGCCTCGTCCGTCGCGGGCAGGTCGAGCCGGACCAGCGCGGGCGAGAGGGAAGCGGGGAGCGGAGAAATCATGGAGCCAGCACGCCACGGGTGGGCGGAGTCTGTCTGAGCAGGAATGAAACCCGGAATCGCCCGACAAGCAAGGCGGGGAAGGAAAGGCAAAAGGCAAAAGGCAGAAAAGCTCACGTGTGCCCCAACACTCTGTCATCCTGAGCGGAGCGAGTCCGCGAGCGCAGTCGAAGGACCTTGTGGAG
>CALMAQ010000342.1 GCA_937859745.1 uncultured Verrucomicrobiota bacterium
GAGCACGCGCCAGAGGGTGCCCACCCCGCCGTCCGGCGTTCCCGCCGCCCCGGCGGCCGGACGCACGGAAGCCGTGGAAGCCTGCGCGAGCAGGTCGAGGGCGGAATGGAGGCCGGTCGGGAAATCCAAGGCGGTGAGCAGGTTCATGCGTTGGTCGAGCGGGACAATCTATCGTGCGCGCAGCCCTCTGCCAAGACGGAAAGGACACCCCCCGCCCCCGGCTCCGTAACCGCCCGGGACGGCAAATCGGCCCAGCTTATCGACGGGCGGACGCCCGGAGGCGTTCATTTTTTCTGCGCGGCACGGCGCTCCCTGTCCTTCCGCCTTCCCCCTTCCGCCTTTGTTATTGCTCCGCCTGCCGCGCCAGCAGCCAGAGCAGGTCGGAGGCGCGGTTGACGTAGCGCAGGAGGAGTCCGCGCACCGTCCTCCCCTGCCCGCGCATCGCCACGAGGTGCCGCTCGGCACGGCGGGCCGTGACCCGTGCCACGTCCAGCGCGGCGGCCAGTGGCGTGCGGCCCGGCGTGGCCCAGCCGTCGAACCGCAGCGGCGGGTCACCGTTTTCCAGCTTCTCGATCTCCCCGTCGAGTCGCAAGAGCGCCGAGTCGTCGAGCGAGCCGAATTTGCTCTGGAGGTAGCGTTCCTGGTCCGCGTCGTCCGCCGACAACTCGCCCATGACGTTGACGAGGTCGCGCTGGATGTCCTCCAGCGTCCTGGTCAGCGCGGGCCCGGCTCCCGCTGCCACCTTGGCCATGCCGAGCGCGGCGTTGAGTTCGTCCAGCCGCCCGACCGCCTCGACGCGCGGATGGTCCTTGGGCACGCGCTGGCCGAACACCAGGCCGGTCGTCCCATCGTCGCCGGTGCGGGTTGCAATAGACATCATGCGGGGAATGTACGACAGGAACAGGCAGAATCCATGCGCGTCCTCGCCATCGACCCTTCCCTGCGCGGCACGGGCTACGCCGTGCTCGAAGCCGCCGCGCCCGCCGCGAACGGCCAGGCGCGGCCCACGTCCGCCGTGGCGTTGCTGGGGCTGCCGCTCAAGGCGCGCGCCTGCGAGTACGGCACGATCAAGAACAAGGCCGACCTGCTGCCGAGTTCATGCCTCGTGGCCATTCACGACCGACTGGCCGAGATCATCCATCGCCTGGAGCCGGATTGCTGCGCCGTCGAGGGCGTGATCTTTGTGCAGAGCTACAAGACGGCCATCACCTTGGGCGCGGCGCGCGGCGCGGCGATCCTGGCGGCGGCGGAACGCGGCCTGCCGATCTATGAATATGCCCCGCGCGAGGTCAAGCAGGCCGTCGTCGGCCGGGGCGGCGCGGAGAAGACGCAGGTCGCCTTCATGGTCCGCGCGCTCCTGGGCCTGACCGAAACGCCCCAGGCCGACGCCGCCGACGCGCTGGCCATCGGCCTGACCCACCTGCGCGGGCAGAACAGTCCGCTGCGGAAAGTGCAGGCCCTGGCGAGGATATGACCCCCGCGCTGCACGTCGAATGGCTGGGGCGGATCGCCTACGCGCCCGCGTTGGCCCGGCAGGATGCACTCGTCGCCGCGAAGATCGCCGATCCCGTCCTGCCCGACACGCTGCTGCTCCTGGAGCACGACCCGGTCTACACCATCGGCCGCACGCCTGACCGCTCCAGCCTGCTCGCGCCGGAGTCGCTGCCTCATCCGGTCGAGACCATCCAGCGCGGCGGGCAAGCGACGTACCATGGTCCCGGCCAGTTGGTGGGTTATCCGATCATCGACCTGTCCCGGCGCGGACGCGATCTGCACCGCTATCTGCGCTTCCTGGAGGAAGTCCTCATCATGTCGCTGGCGGAGGTCGGCGTCGTCGGCACGCGCCGCGACGGCCTGACCGGCGTGTGGGTCGGCCCACGCAAGATCGCGTCCTTGGGGGTTGGCGTGCGACGCTGGATCAGCCTGCACGGCTTCGCCATCAACGTCACCGCCGAAGCCCTCGCGCCCTTCGGTGCCATCACGCCCTGCGGCATCGCGGGGGTGGAGATGACCGCCTTGGAACCCGAGAACGGGCAATCCATCAGCGTGGATGGATTCGCGCACGTGGTGGACCGGTTTTTCCGCGCCCAGCTGGAAGAGGACTTGCCGTTGGCCCCATAGCGCGGCCTCCGCCAAGCCTACTATCAACGAAGTATTTCCCCACCAGCGGCCCGTTGCTATAAACAACGCGCAGCCGACAAAAATCCAACACCGCATCTTTCTATGACTGGCATCGTCAAATGGTTCAACCCCATCAAGGAAGGGCTTCGGCTTCATCGATCCCGATGACCATGGCACCGAGGTTTTCATCCACTCCACGGCACTTCCCGTTGATCCCCCGCTTCCCCAAGCAAGGGACCGTCAGGAGCTTGGACACGGGCAGGAAAGTGTCCTTCCACGTGGTCATGGAAAAGGGCAAACGCGCTGCCGCCAACGTCAAATTACTGATATGACGGATCAGAGGGCCGCGCGCACGATTTTCACCGCACGCGCGATTTCTTCCTCCGTGTTGTAGAAGTGCGGCGACCAGCGCAGGTACGCGCGCCGGTCGCGCGCGTGGCGCAGCGACGCCGTCACGCCCGCCGCTTGCAACCGCTCGACCAACCTCGCACTGTCCACGTCCGGGTGCGTCACGCTCAGGATGCCCGAGGCGTTGGGCCCGCTCACCGGTCCCGCCGCCTCGAAGCCCAGTTCGCCCAGTCCCGCCGCAAGTTGGCCCACCAGCGCGCCCACCCGTGCCGCCACTACATCCGGGCCGATACCTAGAAGCAGGTCCAGCGACGCCGCCATACCCAGGATCGGCCCCAGGTTGAGCACGCCCGGCTCGTAGCGTGCCGCTGTGTCCAGAAATCGGATTTCCTCCTGCGCGACGAAGTCCGGCGAGCGCACATTCGCCGCGCCTAAGAGGATCGGGCGCAGTTGCTCAAAGCGCGACCGCTTCACGTACACGATCCCGCTCGACAGTGGCCCGAGCATCCATTTGTGCGCGTCGGCGGACACGAAATCGACGTACGCCACCGGCAGCGGGAACACGCCGAGCGTCTGGATCGCGTCCACCGAGAACAACACGCCGCGCTCGCCCAGCATCCGGCCGATGGCGTCCACGTCGGTGCGGTAGCCGGTCAGGAAAAACGCCGACGCCAGCGCGACGAGTTTCGTCCGGGGCGTCAGCGCCGACGCGACGACCTCCGGCGTGATCTCCCCGGGCCGTTCCGGCCGCAACGCGCGCGGCACGACGCCCCGGCGCACGAGGTCCGTCCAGGGGTACACGTTGGCGGGGTAATCGTCGGCGTAATAGACGACCTCGTCGCCCGGCTGCCAGTCCAGGCCGCCCGCGAACAGACTCAAGCCCAGGGAGGTCGGCCCGAGCAGCGCGATTTCCTCCGGCGTCGCACCCGGCAGCCAGCGCGCGCACGTTTCGCGCACCGCGCGGATTTGCCGCAGCGCCTTCGGGTAATCCTCCGGTCCGGTCGTCATCGACTCGTGGGCATACGCCGTGAGCGCGTCCGCCGCCGCGCGCGGCAGCGGGCACACGGCGGCGTGGGCCAGGAACGTTTTCTTCTCGCAGATCGGGAAGGCGTGCCGCCGGGCGGCTTCATCACACAGGAGCGAGGACAGGTCCATCATGGTGACGGCACTTACGCACTGTCACCGGACCCTTCCAAAGACAAAATTGCGATGAAATGCCTCCTGGTATAGTCTGCCCGTCCCACTTTTTACCCGTTCCCGCGCCATGAGTTTACCCGTCCGCGTCCGCTTCGCCCCCTCGCCCACCGGCTTCCTGCACGTCGGCGGGGCGCGCACCGCCCTCTTCAACTGGCTCTACGCCCGGCACACGGGGGGCAAGTTCATCCTGCGGATCGAGGATACCGACAAGGCGCGCAACACGGTCGAGGCCGTGCAGGTGATCTACGACGGCTTGAAGTGGCTCGGCTTGGACTGGGACGAGGGCCCCGGCGTCGGCGGCGACTGCGGCCCCTATTTCCAGAGCGAGCGCGACGCCGTCTACCAGAAGTACCTCGACAAGCTCCTGGCCGCCGGGGCCGTGTACGAGGACGAGAAGAAGGCGGTCCGCTTCAAGGGGCCGCGCAAGCTCATCGTCATGGAAGACCTCGTCTGCGGGCGCGTGGAGGTGGACCGCTCCAAACCCATCAACCCGCTCGGCGACATGGAACCCGACATGACCATCCGCCGCCCGGACGGCTCGTGGATTTTCCACTTCGTCAACGTGGTGGACGACATTGAGATGGGCATCACGCACGTCATTCGCGGCGAGGACCATCTTTCCAACACGCCCAAGCACATCGAAATTTACCAGGCGCTCGGCGTGACGCCGCCGCAGTTCGCGCACATTCCGCTGATCCTCAACCGCTCCGGCGGCAAGATGAGCAAGCGCGACCAGGGCGCGAGCGTGCAGCAGTACATCGACGAGGGCTACGCGCCCGAGTCCGTGGCCAACTACCTTTGCCTGCTCGGCTGGTCGCCCAAGGACAACCGCGAGAAGCTGCCCATGGAGGAGGTTGTGTCACTCTTCGAGCTGGACAAGATCAACCGCCGCAACGCCGCGTTCGACACGGACAAATGTTTCTGGCTCAACGGCCAGTACATCCACGAGATGACCCTGGAGCGGTTCCGCGCCCTGTGCATGCCCGTGATGGAGCGCGCCGGGTTACCCATCGGAGGGTTCAGCAACGATTATCTAGACCACGTCCTCGCTTCGGTGAAGGAGAAGATCAAGCTGCTCAAGGACGTGCCCGCGTGGACGGCCTACTTCTTCACGGACGACTTCGCCTTCGACGAGGAAGCGGTCAACAAGACGTTGCGCGCCGGCGGCGCGGCGGCGCGCCTGACCCAACTGGCATCCCATCTGGAAACGCTGCCTGCGGAAAGCTGGGAGCCCGTCGCGCTGGAAAGCGCGTTCAAGGCGCTGTCCGCCGAGGCGGGTGTGAAGACGGCGCTGTTCATCCATCCGGCGCGCGTCGCGGCGAGCGGCCGGTCCGTGGGGCCGAGCCTGTACCACATGCTGGCGATCCTGGGCCGGGACAAGGTGCTGGCCCGCCTGCGCGCGGCGGCCGCCAAGTAGGTCGTAAACCAAGGTAGGGCTGGGCGTCCCCGCCCGGCCGAAGCTTTGCTGGATCGCTGTGGCAGAGGCGGACAGCTTCGGCCGGGCGGGGACGCCCAGCCCTACCTTGGACGAAGGATCAGCCGCCTACTTCCAGGGCGTTCGCCCGGATCACGCCCTGGTACCACGCGAACGACTCCTTGGGCACCCGGCGCTGGGTGGCGTAATCGACGTACACCAGCCCGAACCGCTCGCGGTAGCCGCTGTCCCACTCGAAATTGTCCAGCAGCGACCACACGCAGTACCCCGCCAGCGGCACGCCGTCCGCCAGCGCGCGCTGCGCCTCGCGCAGATGGTCGCGCAGGAAATCCACCCGCTCGGTGTCGCGGCACCGGCCCTCCGGGTCGAGGTAGTCGCGGAACGACGCGCCGTTCTCGGTGACGATCAGCGGCAGCTGGCCCGTGTACTCCTGGCGCACGCGCGTCAGCACCTCGTGAAACCCCGCCGGGTCGATGGCCCAGTCCATCGCCGTGCGCGGCCCCAGCGGCCCGCGCAGGAGCACGCGGTCGTCCGGCCCGGCGGCAATGCGCGTGGGCGTGTAGTAGTTGATCCCCAGGAAATCGCTCGGCGTGTGGATGATCGCCAGGTCCTCCGGGCGCACGAACGCGAAATCGTCCGTCAACGTCCGGTAACGCGCGCGGATGTCCTCCGGGTACTCGCCGCGAAAGATCGGGTCGAGGAACAGGCGGTTCTGCTCGCCGTCCACGCGGTGGGCGGCGGCCCGGTCGGCGGCGCTGGCCGGGTCCGCCGCACGCACCGGGGTGATGGCGAGCACCGCGCCATAATGCGCTTTGCCCCCGGTCGCCGCCGCGCCGAACTCCCGGACCACCCGTCCGTGCGAGAGCAGCAGATGGTGCGCCGCCGTCAGCGCGTTGCGCTCGCCCCGCAATCCCGGCGCGTGCCTCCCGCCGCCGTGCCCTTCCCAGGTGGAGGTGTGCGGCTCGTTCTGCGTGATCCAGTAGGGCACCTGCTCCCCCAGCGCGCCGTGCAGGATGCCCGCGTATGCCACGAACCGCTCGACCGTGTCGCGTTCCAGCCAGCCGCCCTTTTCTTGCAACGCTTGGGGCAGTTCCCAGTGATAAATCGTCAGGATGGGAACGATGCCCCGTTCGTGCAGGCCGTCCACCACCCGCCGGTAGTAGTCCAGCCCCCGGGCGTTGGCCGGGCCGCGTCCGTCGGGCTGGATGCGCGGCCACTGGGCCGAGAAGATGTATGCCTTGAGCCCGAGTTCCACCATGAGGTCCAGGTCGGCCGAGAGCCGCGCGGGATCGTAGGCGTTGCACGCGTGGTCGCCCGTGTCGCCGTGCAGGATGGTGCCTGGCGTGTGCGTGAAACGGTCCCAGATGGACGGCCCCTTACCATCGGCGTCCGCCGCGCCCTCGATCTGGTAGCCGGAAGTCGCCGCGCCCCAGAGGAAACCAGCTGGAAAAGAGAGGTGCATGATCTTCACGATACGCGGCGCGACCGCCCTCGGCTACGCCCACGTCCATCTTTTGCAAGGCACGCCTTGCGCCCAGCGCGTGGTTTTTGCTACGGTGCCCGGCATGACGCCTCCGCCCGTTGCCGCTCTGGAAAACGGCGTGACACCGGCGCGTGAGGTCTACACGCTGGCCGATCTGCGCGCCTGGCCAGAAGCCACGGCGGGAATTTACCCGCCCCTGCGGCTGGCCGTCTTTGGCGACCCCGTGGCGCATTCCGCGTCACCGCCAATGCACAACGCCGCGCTGGAGGCATTGCACATCAACCTGCGCTACACACGGGTCCACGTCCGGCCCGACGAACTCGCGGAAGCCCTCCATCTCGCAGCCCGGTGGAATTTCGTCGGCGTGAACCTGACCATCCCGCACAAGCAGGCGGGCGTGGCGCTGGTGGACATGACGAAGGACGAGGTTATCAACACCGTGCGGATGGAGCGCATGGACACGGGGGTTCGTCTGCGCGGCTTCAACACGGATGGACCCGGCTTCGTACAAGCCGTGGAAACAGAGCTTGGCGTGGACATCGAGGAGCAGCGTGTCTTGATCCTTGGACTGGGCGGCGCGGGCCGCGCTTTGGCACTGGCCTGCTACCGCGAGCGTTGTCCGCGGCTGATGCTCGTCAACCGCACCCACGCCAAGGCGCAGGCCTTGGCCGCCGAGTTCTGGGCCACGCCGGATTCTTCCGTCACCGCCGTCTCCTGGGACGATGAGGCGTTGTCACGCGCGCTGGCCGAAACCGACCTGGTGGTCAATACCTCCTCGCTTGGATTGAAGCCGGGCGACCCCTCGCCGTTGCCGCCCGAGCTGATCCCGCCGCATGTGCAGGTGTTCGACACGGTGTACTTGGCATCCGGCGAGCCGACGCCGCTGGAAGCCGCCGCGCGGGCGGTGGGCGCGCGGTGCATCGGCGGGCGCGCGCTGTTGTTGCACCAGGGGGCGCTGGCGTTCGAGCACTGGTTTGGCGGCGTCGCGCCCGTGGAGGAAATGCGGCGGGCGCTGTCGGCTGCTGTGGGTAGTCGCTGAAAGTTGCCTTTTCAGAGACAGTTACCCGCTCTTGCCGAGCATCTCGCGCATCTGCGAGAAGTGCCCCTTCGCGCTGGTCTCGCTCACTGGCGCGTTGAGCACCGCGCTGGCCTGGATCAACTCCAGGTGATCGCGCGAAAGCTCCTTGAGGAACGAACTCGGCGTGCACGACATCGCGCTGCCGAACTTCGTGCGGTTGACGCAGTACGACATCGTCAGGAACCGCCGCGCCCGCGTGATCCCCACATAGAGCAGCCGCCGCTCCTCGTCCACCGTGCCCTCGACCTTCGAGCGTTCGTGCGGCAGCAGCCCCTCCTCCAACCCGAGCAGGTACACGTGCGGAAATTCCAGCCCCTTCGCGGCGTGCAGGGTGATGAGCGTCACGCGCGGGGTCTGCGCCAGGAAATCCTCGCGCTTCCTGTCCTCGCGTTCCTGGTCCAGCGTCAGCTTGTCGATGAACCCGCGCAACCCGCCGTCAGGTGAGCGTTCCTGGTAGCGCCCCAGGTCGCGCAGCAGGTCGCGCACGTTCGTCTCGCGCCGCAGCGCTTCGTCCTCGCCCTTGCAGTGCCGCCGCATCTCGGGGAAGTAGCCGATTTCATCCAGCAGGCGCGCGACCACCTCCTCGTAGCTCGCGCCGACGGCCAGCATCTTCGTCTCGAATTCGTCGAGCAGCACGCCGAACTCCTGGAACGCCGCGCGCACCTTCGGGCTCATCGTGCCCAGGAAAGCCGGGTCGTTGATGGCCTTGAACAGGCTCGTGCGCGTGGTGATGGAATGGGCCATCGCACGGTCGATGGTGGTGTCCCCCAACCCGCGTGGGGGCAGATTGATGATCCGCAGCAGCGCGCTGTCGTCGTCGGTGTTGAGCAGGCAGGCGATGTAGGCGAGCACGTCTTTGACCTCGCGCCGGTCGAAGAAGCTCTTGCCGCCCACGCGCAGGCACTCGATCCCCGCCTCCTTGAGGTGGCGCTCGATGAAGTCGCCCTGCGAGTTCATGCGGTAGACCACCGCGAAGTCCGCGAAGCTCTGCGCCAGCCCGTCCGTGATCTTCTGGCGCATCTCCGCGATGATGTACGCCGCCTCCTCCTGCTCGTTGGGCGCGGGCACGAGCCGCACCTTGTCGCCCGTGCCGTGCTCGCTCCAGAGCGTCTTCGGGCGGCGGCGCGGGTTGTTCTTGATGAGCGAATTCGCCGTGTGCAGGATGGCGTTGGTGGAACGGTAGTTCTGCTCCAGCTTGACCACGGCCGGGTTGGGAAAGTGCCGCTCGAATTCCAGGATGTTGGACACCTCCGCCCCGCGCCACCCGTAGATGGATTGGTCGTCGTCGCCGACCACGCACACGTTGGGCGGGTCCCCGTGCGCCAACTGCGAAACGAGGTCCAACTGGAGCCGGTTGGTGTCCTGGAACTCGTCCACCATCAGGTAATGGTAGCGGTCGCGCCACTTCTGGCGGACCTCCGGGTGCTCCTTGAGCAGCCGCACGGCGAGCAGCAGCAGGTCGTCGAAATCGACCGCGTTCATCCGCTTGAGTTCCGCCTGGTAGCGGTTGAACACCGCGCCGACGAGCGTGGAGTCGTTGGGCGCGCCGCCCGCCGCGATGCGCGGATCGTTCTTGAGCTTGGAGACGAGCGCCTGCGCGGCCCCGGGCTCCAGCTTTTCGTCCTTGGCGGCGGTGCGCGTGATGATTGCCCGGATCAGCCCCAGGCTGTCGCCCTGGTCGTAGATGGAGAAGTTCTTCTTCCAGCCCAGCGGCTCGATGTCCTGGCGCAGCAGGCGCACGCAGAGCGCGTGGAAGGTGGAGAGCGTCAGCTTCTTGGTCTCCCCCTCGCTGACCATGCCGGCCACCCGCTCGCGCATCTCGCCCGCCGCCTTGTTGGTGAACGTCACCGCCAGGATGTTCGCGGGCTTGACCCCCTGCGCGACGAGGTAGGCGATGCGCGCCGTGATGACGCGCGTCTTGCCCGTGCCCGCCCCGGCCAGGATGAGCACGGGCCCCGTCGTCTGCACGACGGCGGCACGCTGGGCGTCATTGAGGTCGAAGAGGCGGAAGGAACCCATAGGAAGCCGCCCGCCGGATGGGGCGGACCGCAGGGGCTGACTCTACTTCCGTCCCACATTCACTGCCATCGCAAAAGGGCGCGTTCTAAAGTGGAAAAGGTCCGCAGCCCCATTGTAACGGAATGTTCGCACAATAATGGTACGGACAAGCAACCGCCGCCGCATGCGAGGGCGATTTAGTGGTAGAGGTGATCAACCCTCCAGCGGAGGGTTGACCGGTGGTGTCCACCGGCTAGTCACGCCAGTTCGGGTCTCTCGCACGCCTCTTCCTTACACACCACACGCAAGCAGTCTGACTAGCTCGTGCGGCCCCCGTGCCGTCGCGTTCCAACACCACAAGATTATGGCAAACCTTAGCACCCAGACCACCGACACCGCCCATTCCCTCCTCGACTATCAGGTCGTTGACCAGACGGGCACCGACATCGGCACCGTCCATTCCTTCTGGGCCGACAGCACCAGCGGCAAGCTGGAGTTTATCGGCGTCAAAACGGGTTGGCTCTTCGGCCAGAACCACGTCGTGCCCGTGGACAAAGTCGAAACCGACGAGGCCGCCCGCACCGTGCGCCTTCCCTACACGCTCGACAAAGTCAAAGGGGCGTTGAGCCTCGACGCCGACGCAGACATCACCGACGCCGAAGAGATGGAAATCTACCGCTACTTCGGCTTGCAGGGTGGAGCGTCCCGCCAGAACTACGCCGCCGACACGACGACCACGACGACCCGCGGCACGACCGACGCGGCTGGCATGGCCGCCACGGGCGCGGCGGGTTACGCCGCCGGGGCGACCGCCAACACGGCGCGTACCACCGCGACCGACACGGCCCGCACGGCCAGCAACCTGACGGGCGACGACCGTGAGATCACGCTCTCCGAAGAAGAAGTCAAGGTCGGTAAGCGCACGGTGGACGCCGGGCAGGTGCGCCTGCGCAAGATCGTCCGCACGGAAGTGGTCAACCAACCCGTGGAAATCCGCCACGAGGACGTGGTCGTCGAGCGCGTCTCGGCCGACCAGGTCCACGCCGGGGCGGCCACCCCGGACTTCAAGGAAGAGGTCGTCGACGTGCCGCTGACGCGCGAGGAAGTCGTCGTGTCCAAGGACGCGCACGTCACCGGCGCGGTGCGTCTGCACAAGACGGCGGAAAGCGAGACGCAGAACGTCAGCGAGACCGTCCGCAAGGAAGACGTGGAAGTGCTCCGCGACGGCAAGACCACCACGGAGACGCAGACGAACGACCCGCGCAAGTAACGGATCCCGGTCTTTCGCCTGCCACGAGGCAGCATTATAAGAGGCAGGTCCGGGCATCCGCAGCCCGGGCCTGCCTTTTTCTCAGTCCCCGGCGAGCTCCCCCGCTACCCGCACTTGGGTCACCCGGGCCGTCAATTCCGGCCAGAACGCCTCGAAGTCCGCCTCGAACCCCGCCGGTTCCGCCGCGAACACGTCCGCCGCCCGCGGCAACGGACACGCCGCCGCTGCCCGCGCCGACAGCCGCCGCCGGATGCCCTCCAGCGCCAGACGCACGTTCCCCAGTTCCCGGTACGATGCCAGCCAATCGTCGTCCGCCATCCGGGTGAGCACCAACCGCGCGTGCTCCGGCAAGCACTCTCCCAGGTCTCCGGCCGCGGTCCGGTAGAACCGCGCCGAGACTTCTTCCAGCGTCCCCGGCCCGGGTGTAGGCATGTCGCGCGGCCAGCGCCGCGCCAGGAGGTGATCGTAGAGCATGTCCACCGCGATCCCGGCCGCCGCCAGGAAGGTCAGGACCGGCGGCAGGAAGCTCGCATGTTCGACGGGGCTCGCCATGCAGATCTTCTCGGCGGATGGCTACGGGGTCGTGGGGCCCGGCTTAGCGCGCGCGGCGCCGCGATGCGAGATGCGCGGGGGTGCCGTTCGGCACAACCGGGCGCCATGACGCGAGA
>CALMAQ010000343.1 GCA_937859745.1 uncultured Verrucomicrobiota bacterium
GCGCCGCCCCGCCCCGGATTTCATCACGGTCGGGCCCATGCAGCGAGCCATCCCGAGCAAGCAGTTCAAGGGGCAGCCCGTGGTGATCCTCGTGGCCGCGACGGCGGATTCCGCGCCGCTACGCAAGGAGGCGGACCGGATCGAAAAGCTCTACCTCGACCTTTCCGCGCGGAAGACGGTCTTCGTATCGGCCTTCACCGCGACGCCCGGGCGGGTGGCCTCGGACGTGCCCTACATCCTGGCGCAGAACGGGGTCGGGGTCGCCAGCGCCTTCGGGGTGGCGGGCAAGGAGTTTGCCGTGATCGTCATCGGCGTGGACGGCAACGTGGACATGGTTTCGACGCAGGTCGAGTCCGCGCAGCACATCCTGGATGTCATCAACAACAACGGGTCGATCCAGGCCGCCAACCGTGCCGGATTGGGCAGCTAATTAATGCAGGAAAATCGGCGGAAATCCCGCATTTTAGTCGCCGGTTGTTTCGGACGTGCCGGTTGTGCCGGGGGAGAAATGACCCCGTAAAGTGTGGCATCATCTACTCGCGACAATGGTGAGAAATTACGATTCGCGAGAATGATGTTCAGCTTTGAATGGTGAATGGGAGACTCATTCTCACACTGTCCATCTCAAGTTTGGCGCGGGGATGATCTTAGCTCCCGGATCGCCGCCGCCACATCGCCTGCCTTGAACACCGAAGTGCCTGCCACCATCACGTTCGCGCCTTTTTCGCGCGAGATCCGTGCCGTGTCCTCCTTGATGCCGCCGTCCACTTCGATGTGGTAGCTCCAGCCGTTTTCGGCCCGCAAGCGCGCGGCCGCGGCGACCTTGTCCATCGTGGAAGCGATGAACTCCTGGCCGCCGAAGCCGGGGTTGACGGTCATCACCAGCAGCAAGTCAATGTTGGGTAAGTGCGCCAGCGCGGCGGAAAGCGGCGTGCCCGGGTTGATCGCCAGTCCGGCCAGGCAGCCCGCCTCGCGGGTCGCGCGCAGGGTGGCGGCCACCTCGTGCTTGGCTTCGAGGTGGACGCTGATCGAGCGCGCCCCCGCCTCGATGAACCGCGCCAGGTAGTGGTCGGGGCGCGAGATCATCAGGTGCACGTCCAGCGGGATGCTGACCGCCTTCTTCATGGCCGCCACGACCGCCGGGCCGAACGAGATGTTGTCCACGAAGTGGCCGTCCATCACGTCCAGGTGCAGCCAGTCGGCCCCGGCGGCTTCGACCCGGCGCGCCTCCGCGCCGAGTCGGGAAAAATCTCCGGCCAACAAGGAGGGGGCGACGACGGTCTGGTCAAAGGGCGGGTTCACTTTGCGGATGATTCGTGCCCGGGCCTCCCGCCGTCCGCCTCCGGCAAGTGCGGAGTTGCTTCCGGCGGGGCGTTGCGGTTTGCTGGGCCGCGCGCCATGGACGAACCCCCGATCATCGACCTGCACAGCGACGCCCACTTCATGGGCGAAGCGCTGCGCCAGGCCCTGCGCGCCTACGAGGCGGGCGAGGTGCCCGTCGGGGCCGTCGTCGTGCGCGGGGGGCGGGTGGTGGCGCGCTCGTTCAACCAGGTGGAACTGCTCAAGGACGCCACGGCCCACGCCGAGATGCTCGCCATCACCATGGCCGAGCACACCGTCGGCGACTGGCGGCTGACCGACTGCACGCTCTACGTCACCAAGGAACCCTGCCCGATGTGCGCCGGGGCGGCCGTCCACGCGCGGCTGGGCCGGGTCGTCTTCGGCTGCCCGGACCCGCGCGGCGGGGCGGCGGGCGGGCTGCTCAACCTGCTCCAGCACCCCTCGCTCAACCACCGCTGCGAGATCGGCGCGGGCGTGCGCGGCGAGGAGTGCGGGCGGCTGCTGCGGGAGTTTTTCCGCGCCCGGCGCGCGGGCGGCATCAAAGGCGCTACGGAGTAGGGGAGCCATGTTGAGCGATCTGATCTACCGGTTGTTCGGGCGGTTCTGGCGGGGCTACGAGGCGTTCTGCTCGCGCCGCCAGCGGGAGAGTTTTGCGGCGTGCGGGCAGGGGGTCAGCATCAGCCCGCGCTGCCACGTCGCCAGCGCGCACCTGCTCTCGGTGGGCGACCAGGTCGAGATCAACTCCTTCACGCAAATCTTCGCGGGCGGCGGGGTGAGCATCGGGGCCGGGACGCTGATCTCGAGCTGCTGTGTCATCACGAGCGTGGCGCACCTCAAGAACTCCGCCGCGCGCCACCTCGCCCCGGCGGAGGGCGCGGGCGAGAAACCGGCGTTGCGGCCGGTCCGCATCGGGCAGAACGTGTGGATCGGCGCGGGGGCGGTCATCCTGCCGGGCGTCACGGTGGGCGACCACTCCGTGGTCGGCGCGGGGGCGGTGGTCACGAAGGACGTGCCCGCCCACTGCGTGTACGTGGGCAACCCTGCCCGGCTGCTGGAAAAGCTGACGCTATGACCACGACCGCCTCCACCCCGGCGGCTCCCTGGTGGCGGCGCGGTCTGGCGCGCCGGGCCCTGACGCGCCCGCTGTGGTGGTGGCAGAAGCGGCGTCCCTGGAAGATCCGGCGCGCGGTGTTCGCGCTGCCGCCGCACCCGGTCGCCACCGGGGAGGTGGCCGCGCAACTGGTGACGCTGGCCGCCCCGGGGATGCTGACGGACGCCGCCTGGTCCGCGCGCAGCTTCCTGCACGGTCTCGACCGGCCCGGCGAGCGCCTGGGCCTGACGCTGTACCTCGACACGGCGGAGCCACAGGCGCTGGCGCGGGGCCGGGAACTCTGGCAGGGAATGTTTCCGGGAGCGGAGGTCCGCTCCACGCACGAGCCGGTGGAGCGGTTGCAGGCGCGCGCCCCGGCCCTGGCGGCGTTCGCGCGGACCCACCCCACGGGGCGCAAGCTCGCCGTCGTGCTCGCCGCCCAGGAACGCGGCCACCTGCTCTTCACCGATTCCGACGTGTTGCTGTTCCGGGCTTCGCCGGAACTGGCCGACGCGATCCGCCAGGGCGGCCCGCCGCGGTTCAACCTGGAGGACGGCGGCCTCAACGGCGACGCCCGGCTGGTGGTCTACGCCGGGCGCGCGGGCTGGCCCGCCCCGGCGAGCCTGAATTCGGGCCTGCTGTTCGTCCCGAGGGGGACGCTGCGCGTGGGCGACGCGGAGCGGCTGCTGGCCAGCGGGGAGTTCGACCCGGGGTCGTGGTTCGTCGAGCAAACGGTGCTCGCGCTCCTGTTGACGGCGGCGGGCGCGGTGCCGCTGCCGCCGGAGGAGTACGTCGTGTCCACGGACGGGCAGTTCTACGGCGGGGCCGACCGGGATTACGCGCGGCTGGTCACGCGCCACTTCACGACGCCCGTGCGCCACCTGATGTACGGCAAGGGGTTGCCCTTGCTGCTGAGGAGGTGGCGCGAAAAATGTCCATGACAACGCGCGGGCCGGGACGATATTCCGGTTCAAAACCGTTCCCTTTATGGAAGTTTTGCAAAAACTCGGCGTCGCCCTCGGCTTTGCCACCCTGGCGGGCCTGAACCTGTACCTGACGGTCTTCGCCACCAGCCTCGCCATCCACTATGGCTGGGTGGACGTGTCGGCGCAGTACCCGGACCTCCTGATCCTCGGCTCGACGCCGGTGTTGATCGTCTCGGGCGTGCTCTACGCCATCGAATTTTTCGCGGACAAGGTGCCGTGGGTGGATTCCATGTGGGACTCCATCCACACGGCGATCCGGCCGCTGGGCGGGGCGTTCCTGGCGGTGGAAACGCTGGGCCACCGGGACCCGGTGTTCGACGTGGTCGTGGCGCTGCTGGCCGGCGGCGTGACGCTGACGGCGCACGGGGCCAAGGCCGGGACGCGGCTGATCGCCAACGGCTCGCCCGAGCCCTTCACCAACGTCGCCCTGAGCCTGACGGAAGACGTGGCCGTCGGCGGCGGACTGGGGCTGATGGCATATTCTTACAAGCACAGCCCGTATCTGGCGCTGGCGGTGTTCGGGGGCATCGTGCTGGTGCTGTTGTACGTGACGCCGAAGATTTTCCGGTTCGCGCGGATCAAAATCTGGCTGTTGTGGAAGAAGCTCTCCTTCCCGGCGGCGACGGGCAAGGAAGCCCTGCCGCTGGCGAACCTGCCCGCCGACCCCGACCTGATGTTCGCCCGGCTCAACCCGACGGGCGAGGCCGTGGCGTGGGCCGCGCCTTGCCTGACGGGTTCGTCCAAGGGCGGGCTGCCCACGAACTTCTCGGGCCACATCGTGGCGACGACCGACAGCCCGCACAAGCTGCACTTCATCGGGCGGCGCGGCTGGCGTTCGCTCTACAAGACGCTGGACCTGGCGGGCTGCAAGGCGTCGCACGAGTCGCGTTTTCTCAGCGAGGACCTGACGCTGCACCACCCGGAAAAGGGCACGAAGCAGGTGTTCGTGTTCGACCGCTCGAAGGCGTTGATGGTCCAGACGATTGCCGAGCGTTTGCGCGAGCGGCTGGTTCCGGCGGAGGGTTCCGCGCGGACGCAGGACGCGCGCGAGTTGGTTTCGGCGTGATCCGGCGCGCTCGGGCACGTTGATGTTTTGGACCGGCGCGGTTGGGTGGTGGAATGTTGGCGGTCGCTCTCGCCGCGAACGCACCTCGGCGAAATCACGGCGGCACCGCGGCCTGCCCGGACAAACGGTAGGCGCGCCCTGTCTCCGCGTCGAAGCTCCACGCCTTGAGGGTGCCGGACCCGGCAGGCAGCCGGTCGGCCGGGAAGATCTTCTGCCAGCCGCTTTGCGCGCACGTCGCCGGTCGTGGCGGCAGGTTTGCCCCGGGATGCGCCGTCCCGGTTTCCGCCACCGCGAAGAGCACCGCCTGTCCCTGCGCGTTGTCGCTCGTGAGCAGCACCGCGTCCGCCGGGCGCGCCTTCCCTGGCACCACGGCCCAGCCGCGCATCCCCAGCCTGCCATCGGGTCCCCGGATGACCCGCTCCAGGCTGCCGCTTTCCGCTGCCAGCGCGGAACCGTCGGCAATCTCCGCGACGAGCCGGGACCGCACCAGGGGCGGACGCAGGTAGCCGATCTGGTCGAGCCGCTCGATCTTTTCCCGCAATGGCGTCAGGTCGACGTACCGGGTCAGCAGTTCCGGCTCGTCGACCACGTTCACCGTTTCCACCAGCGCCTTGGACTTCAACAAGCTATGGCTGTATTCCTCCCAGCCCGGCGCGACCAGGAACGCGCCGAGCCCATGCAGCAGCGCCAGACCGGAGCCCAGCCCGATCAGGACCGTCCTGACGGCGCGGGCGGGGAAGCTTTCCGCGCGCGCTTGCCGCCGCAGGTGACGGTCCACGGTCGCCGCGAGGCACGACAGCCCGATCGGCAGCAGCACGGCAAAGATCACGTAGCGCGAGGTGAGCGCCTGCCTGAGCCCGAACTGGACCCGGCCCACGGCGGTCAGCGCCGCGTAGGCCAGGGCGATGCCCGCCATCGCCAGCCACGGCAGGCAGCGCCGCCACAGCACCGGGTCCGTCCGCCACCGCCACAGATAAAACAGGATGCCCGCGAGTACGAGCAGCATCGCGGCGGCGCTGCCTTGCGCCACGATCAAAGGGTCAACCGGCGTGCCGAACGCGAACGGCAGCCCCAGGTAGGTCAGCCAATATTGCGTGGTCAGCACGGGTTCCTGCAGAAACACCCAGCGGTTCGCGCTTCCGGCGGGGACGGCGTAGCCGTGCAGGTAGCCCGCCACGCTGCCCGCAAAGCCGGCGGCCCAGAGCACCCACCAGGGCCGGTGGGCGCGCCAGGTGTCACGACCTCCCGTTTGCCACAGCAGGGGAAAACACAGCAGCCAGGCCACGAACCCGCCGCCGATGGAAAACGTGGTGACGACGCACAGGGCGAAGCTGCCCCCAAAGCGCGTTCGCACCGCCGGGGAGCAGCACACCCACGGGCACGCGGTCAGGCAGGCGAGCGGGAGCAAAAATCCGATCTGGAAGCCCCACAGGAAGTTCTCCCGGTGGAGCGGGGAAAAGATCAGGACGTCGGCGGTGAGCAGCAGCCAGAAGCCGACTCCGGCGACACGCCAGCCGGTCGCGCGCAGGGTGCGCCAGACGTTGCCCGCCATGATCCCGGCCAGGCCGAGGATGACCCACAATTCGGCGCGGACGTTCCAACGGGTCAACCGGCCCAACCCGTAGAAGATGAGCCGGGGAAAGAAGATGCGGTGTTCGTTGTGCTGGGCAAAGAAATCGCCCGCGCCGAGGGTTCCCAGCGACATCTTGACGAACAACGGGCACTCTCCCGCCCACTGGTCGGTGCAGGGCACATCGACCCCGCAGCGGCCCACGAGCCACAGCGCCCAGAGCAACGGAGCGAGCAACAGGAACAGCCGGGCCGCCGGACGGATGAAGCCTTTTTGCTCGCGCACGCTGACCCCTAGGAGCAGACCGCGTACCGGACTTCCGCGTGCGCGGGGCGCTCCTTGCCCGGGAATGGCCCTTCGGCGCTGGTTCGCGGCCGGGAAGTTCGCTCGATTGAATAGGCGCGGGCGGTACGGCGTCTGCTGATAGACAGTCGGCCAGCACGGGTGGCACGCGGCGGTAAACGGGTCTCCGGGAGGGACAAATCCAGTCTCCCCGGCTGCCCTGATCCCACCACACACCGCCGGCCGGCTGGCCAAGCAGTAAAAACCCAAGTACCCACACACATACAAAGTACCATGCAGACCTCCATCAAGACCGCCTTCGCCGCCGTTTTCCTCGGCGCGTTCACCCTCGCGCCCGTCGCCGCCGTCCACGCGCAGGAAGCGGTGAAGACCACGACCACCGTCTCGCCTTCCGGCACGTCGGTCACGCAGACGACCTCCGAGGGCACGATCCAGGAATTCACCCCCGGCGGGACGAGCATCGTCGTCAAGTCCGCCGCCGGCCCGGCCACCTACCGCTACTCCAAGACCACGACCTTCGTGGACGAGGCGGGCAACACCGTGAGCGCCGAGACGATCAAAACCGGGGCTCCCACCACGGTGTACTACACGACCGAGAACGGCCAGCCCGTCGTCAGCAAGGTCGTCGTCCGCCGCGTCACGGCCCCCGTGACCCCGGTGGTGACGAAGACGGAATCCACCGAGACCACGACGACGACCACGACCAAGCACTAAGCCCGCGGCAACGCAGGAACCACCGAATCACGTTGACCGGATTTCTTCCCATGAAGCACCTCACCCTCGCCCGCCTGTCCCTGTTCGCCATGGCTGCGCTCGCCCTCGGGGCCTGCGCCTCCAAGCCGGAGGTCATCTCCACGACGACGACCCACACGACCACGACCGACGTGGCGCCCGAGCCCTCGCAGTCGACGACCACGACGGTCCGCCAGTAACATCCTGTGACGGTCGCGTTTTCCAGGCGCGCGCCAGCCGTTTTGCGGCGGGTGGCGCGCGTTTGTCGTGTCAGCTAGCGGATGATCCCGCGCTTGGACTCGCGCACGAAGTCGATCAACTGCCGGATCTCCACCTGCCCGGGAAAATCCTCTTCCAGCCGCGTCAGGGCCTGGGCGGTGTTCAGATCGGAACGGTAGAGGATGCGGAAGGCGTCCTTGATCGTGCGGATCGTCTCCTTGGTGAAACCGGCGCGCTCCATCCCCACCTGGTTGATGTGCCGGACGTGCGCGGGGTTGCCGTCCACCATCATGAAGGGCGGCACGTCCTGCACGATCTTCGAGCAGCCGCCGCTGATGGCCAGCCGCCCGATCCGGCAGAACTGGTGGATGGCCGTCAACCCGCCGACCACCGCGCGGTCGCCCACCTCGACGTGGCCCGCGAGCGTGCCGTTGTTGGAGAAAACCACCTCGTCGCCCACGATGCAGTCGTGCGCGATGTGGCTGTAGGCAAGAAAATTGCCGCCGCTGCCGACGCGCGTCGCGCCGCCGGGGGCGGTGGCGCGGTGGACGGTCGTGAACTCGCGGAACGTGTTGTCCGCGCCGATTTCGAGGTAGGTCGGCTCGCGCTCGTACTTCAGATCCTGCGAACGGCCGCCGATGCACGCGAACGGGTAGAACTCGTTGCCCGCGCCGATGGTGGCCGGGCCGGTGAGGACGACGTGGCCGTGGAGGCGGCAGCGGTCCCCGAGCGTCACGCCCGGGCCGACGAGGCAATGCGGGCCGATCTCGACGCCCTCGCCGATCACCGCGCCGGGATCGACGATGGCGGAGGGATGCACCTGCGAGGTGAGGGGGCTGCTCATCGGTTAGCGCGCAAAGATGCTGATGGTAATTTCGCCCTCGCTGACGATCAACTCGTTGACCGTGCAATGGCAGACGGCGCGCAACGTGCCCCGGCGCGCCTTGGTGATCTCGATGTGGATGAAAAGCGTGTCGCCCGGCACCACGGGCTTGCGGAACTTCACGCCGTCGGCACTCATGAAGTAGCCCATCTTGCCCGTGTGCTCGGGCTGGCGGAGCATCAGGAGGCTGGCCGCCTGCGCCATGGCCTCCACCTGGAGCACGCCCGGCATGACCGGGTGCCCGGGGAAGTGGCCCTGGAAATACGGCTCGTTGAAAGTGACCTGCTTGACGGCCGTCAGCTTGGTGGCGCCTTCGGAAGAAATGACCCGGTCGATCATGAGAAACGGGTAGCGGTGCGGCAGGTAGCGCATCACGTCGTTGATGTCGAGCGCGCCCTCGCCCGCGACGAGCCGGGTGGAGGGGATCAAGGCCGCGACGCTGGCGTACTGCTTGGCCAGGGCGCGGGTCAGCTCGGCGTTGGGCGGGTGGCCCGGGCGCACGGCGATGACGTGGCCCTTGATGCGGCGGCCCAGCAGGGCGAGGTCGCCGATCAGGTCGAGGATCTTGTGGCGGACGAACTCGTCGGGGAAGCGCATGGGCTCCTTGCTCATGACGCTGTCCCCGCGCACGACGACGGCGTTCTCCAGGCTGCCGCCCTTGATGAGCCCCTTGTCCATGAGGGGCTGGATGTCCTCGTAGAAGGTGAACGTGCGCGCCGGGGCGATCTCGCGCTCGTAGACCTCGGGCGTGATCTCCAGGGATTTATACTGGGTGAAGCGGCCCTCGGGCCCGACCTGCGTGCAGGAGATGCGGAAGGCCTCGTCGGGCACGGCGGTGAGGATGGAGCCGGATTTCGTCTCGATGTGGATGGGCTCGCGCACCTCGAAGGCGGCGCGGGGGATGTCCTGGGTGGCGAGGCCGCACTGCTGGATCAGCTCGACGTAGGCGCGGGCGCTGCCGTCGCCGATGGGCGGCTCGTTGGCGTCCATCTCGATCATGGCGTTGTCCACCCCGAGGCCCACGAGGGCGCTGAGGACGTGCTCGACCGTGTGGACCTTGACGCCGCCCTCGCCCAGGGTGGTGGCGCGCTCGACGGTCTTGACGTGGTCGATGCGGGCGTCGATAACCGGCTCGTCGGGCAGGTCGGTGCGCTTGAACTTCAGGCCGCTGCCCGGCGCGGCGGGCCGGAGAGTGAGCCGGACCTTCTCGCCCGTGTGCAGGGAAGTGCCGGCGAGGCTCGCGGCGTGGGCGAGGGTTTGTTGGTAAACGGGAGTGGACATGACAAAAGCCGCGCCGGGGAGCGGAAGGATGCCTTGGGCGGACACGGAGTGCATAGAGAAGGTCGCCCCGCTTTGCAACCCCGAGTTCGGAGGCGGAAGGCGCAAGGCGGAAGGCGGAAGGGGCAAAGATGCGGGATGGCGGATGGCGGATGACGGAGGCGGAACGACGCAGGTTGGCCGGCGCATCCTTTCTCCTGCTTGCATCCTGCATCCTGCATCCTGCATCCTGCATCCCTGCGTCCTTCCGCCTTTCTCCCGTGTCGCGTCCCACTTCCTGGTTCCTGCTCGTTTTCTGCCTGGCGGCTTTGCTGCTGGCGCGGGAGAGCCGCCAGCCCGCGGGTGCGCTGGCCGGGGGGGACCGCGCGTTCTTCGACTGGCTCGTCACCAACGCCCGGCCCGACCCGCCCGGGAGGCGCGAGATCCCCGTGACGCTCGTGGAAATCGACGACTCCGTGGCCGAGACTCCCGGCCGCGTGCCGCTTTCACCGCTGGAGTACGGCGCGTTCCTGCGCTCCATGGCGCGCTACGATCCGGCGGTGGTGGCGGTCGCGCCCGTGCTGGCCTTCCCGCACGTGCCCGCCGGGACCGAGCAAATCCTGCTCGAACAGGCGCTGGGCGTTTCCAAGCTGCTGCTCGGCGTGCGCCTGGGCGACAGCGCGGGCAACGGACACGACCCGGGGACGCTGCCCGCGCTCGTCAACCAGCCCGAGGGCAGCCGCCTGGCGCTGCCGGACGATCCCGAGATCGTCGCCGCGCCGAACGCGCGCCTGCTCGCGCTCGCCACCGCCAGCGGGGCGGTCAACCTGCCCGGCGCGCTGGCCGGGCCGGTGCGCGACGTGCCGCTGCTGTTC
>CALMAQ010000344.1 GCA_937859745.1 uncultured Verrucomicrobiota bacterium
GCGGAACCCCGTGCCGGGTCCGCCCCATCCGGCGAAGGCAGCCCGGGCCACCCCCCGCCAGTCGGCGCGCCCGGGCCGCCTCCGCCGGTGATCCCCGGCAAGCGGCTGGACAAATTCATGCTCGTCGCGGGCAACCCGCGGCTGTACTGGACGGGCGTGTCGCTGGGCGAGGTCCAGCGGCCCACGCCGGGGGGTCCGGTGCCCTGGGCGACGCTCGTGCTCGCCTCGCCCTCGCTGAGCGGCGGCGGCCTGTTCTTCGACTACAAGCCCTGGCTCGGGCTGGGCAGCGGGCTCGTGCTCATCTCGATCCTGTGGTGGCTGCCCTTCGTCCACGGGCTGACCCGCTCGCTGACCCGCATGACCGGCGTTGCCGAGGAGATCGCGCGCGGCCAGTTCCGCCCGCCGCGCCCGACAAAACGGCGCGACGAACTCGGGCGGCTCGGCCGCGCGCTCAGCCACATGTCCGGGCGGCTGGAGGGCTACGTCACCGGGCAGCGGCGCTTCCTGGGCGACACCGCGCACGAACTGCTCTCGCCCCTGGCGCGCCTGGAGGTGGCGCTGAGCATCCTGGAGCAGCGGATCGGCGCGGACGACGACCGCCGCTACCTGGACCGCTCGCTCGACGAGGTGCGCCACATGTCGGTGCTGGTCAACGACCTGCTGGCCTACACCAAGGCGGGTCTGCGCGCGCAGAACGCCGAGTTGCGGCCGGTCGTGGTGGCCGAGATCGCGCGGCAGGCCGTGGCGCGCGAGGTGGCCGAGGAAAAGGTGGTCGTGGACGTGCCCGAGGATTGCCGGGTGTGCGCGGACCCGGACCTCTTGCTGCGCGCGCTCGCCAACGGGGTCCGCAACGCCGTGCGCTACGCGGGCGGGGACGGCCCCATCGCCATCACCGCCGGGCAGAGCGGCGTCCAGGTCGGCGGCGACACGGTGGACGTGTCGGTGGTGGACCATGGCCCCGGCGTGCCGCCCGAGGCCATCGAACGGCTGTTCGACCCGTTCTTTCGCCCCGAGGACGCCCGCACCCGCGAGACGGGCGGCACGGGCCTGGGCTTGGCCATCGTGAAAAGCTGCGTGGAGGCCTGCGGCGGCAGCGTGTCCGTGCGGAACCGGGTGCCGAGCGGGTTGGAGTTAATGCTCCGGTTGCCCGCGGTCGGGTAAAGTCGGGAAAAGGCTTGATCCGGGTCGCCCATCGAGGACAATCCGCTGACATGAAGCTCCTTCTGGTGGCGTTCCTCGTCCTCCTCGGCACCACTCATTGCATCGCTCAAGACGCCGCTGCCAACGCCCAGCTAGAAGCGCAGAAGAGTGCGGATGCCATGCTCGCCGGTGACTACGAGAAACTGGTAGCCTACACTCCGAGGCAATGGGTCGCCGCAATGGGAGGCAAGGAAGCGATGGTAGCCATCATCAAACAGGGGATGGATGGCATGAAGGCCCAGGCCATCACGTTTCAAAGTGTTCGGGTCGGTGACCCGGGGCCGATCCAGAAAATCGGCGGGGAGTTAATTTCGCTGGTTCCGCAGAAGGTCACGCTTAAAGTGCCTGGCGGACACATGGAGTCGGAAGCGTACCTAATCGGCATCTCCGAAGACGGGGGCAAAACCTGGGTCTTCGCTGATAGCACTGGATTCACCAAGGAGAACGAGGCAAAACTCGCGCAGATATTTCCGGAGCTGAGCGGAAAGCTGCACATTCACGAGCACAAGGAACCAGTGTTCAAGGTAGATTAGATGCCCAGGCTTGGGCACGCAGGTACAACCAAACGGGTGTCATTGTAACCCGCGCCGCACGAGGTTGACGGCGATGGCCGCCAGCAGCAGGGCGACGATTTTGGAAATCGCCCGCATCGCGCGCAGGCCCAGGAGCCGCTGGAACCAGATCGCCGCCCGCAGCGTCACCAGCATCACCCCCAGGTTGACGATGAGCGCCGCCAGGGTCAGCACCAGCCCCTGGGCGTCCACCAGCGTCAGGATCGTCGTCAACATGGCGGGTCCCGCGATCAGCGGCATGCCCAGGGGGACCACGCCGAAGTCCGTCCGCGCGTCGGCGTCGCGGCGGTCCGTGGCCAGGATGTCCTGCGCGCCCAGGCCGAAGAGGATCAGGCCGCCCGCGATCTGGAAGTCCCGGTCCGTGATGCTCAGCGCGTGGAAGATGAACCGGCCCAGGAACAGGAACGTCACGCTGATGAGCAGCGCCGTGACCACCGCCTCGTTGACGACCACGTTGCGCCGCTCCACCTTCGTGCCCTGCGCCATGCCCAGGTAGATCGGCACGAGGCCGATGGGGTCCAGCGCCACGAACAGCGGGATGAATGTGACCAGGAAATGTTCGAGCCAGAAACGCATACGACGGGGGCAGGCAGTCTAGCCGAGGAGGCTGTTCCGGCAAGTCGCGCTGAATTTGCCGGGATGCTGATGTGGAATGCGGGATGACGGATGCCTTTGGCCGCGCCGCAGGCGCATCGTCCCCGAGGTAGGGCTGGGCGTCCCGCCCGGCCGTCGCTGTCCGCCTCGGTGCGTTCTTCACGCGGAAGCATCTCCTGAGTGGAGCTAGCCGCCACCGGGCCAGCGTTGGTCATGCGGCTGAGACC
>CALMAQ010000345.1 GCA_937859745.1 uncultured Verrucomicrobiota bacterium
CCCTGGCACGCGCCGTCGCCCCCGCCGCACCCGCCTCTCGGTCGGTAGCGCCTGTCCCGCGCCCCGCGCCTCTGCCTGCGGGCGGCGAACGTTTATCGCACGGCCAGCGCCTGTTCTTCACCGAGCAATTGGCCTACCTGCTCTCCGTTGGAATGACGCTCGACGAGGCGCTCAACATCCTGCTCAAGCGGCTCAAGCAGCCCGCGCTGCAGCGCCTGACCAAAGCGCTCCACCAATCCCTGATCGACGGTCGCAGCTTCTCGCAGGCGCTCCGGGAGTTCCCGCGCATCTTCTCGCCTCTCTACGTCAACCTTGTGCTCGCCGGCGAGGCCAGCGGGGCCCTCACGGACATCCTCACACGCCTGGTCAAGCATCTGACGAGCATCAAGGTCCTGCGCGACCGGGTGCAGCAGGCCCTCATTTACCCGGCGTTCCTGGCGTTGGCAGGCGCGGGGCTCATCCTCATCTTCATCACGGTCATGGTCCCGCAGTTGACCACGTTCTTCGCCGACACGAATGGCGGCACGCTGCCCCTGCCGACCCGGATGCTTATCGAGGCGAACCACCTGGTGGTCCGGTACTGGTGGCTGGCGGTGCTCGCGGGCGGAGGGCTGTACGCCCTCTTCAAAGCGCTCACCCGGTCCCCGGCGGGACGCCTGGCGTGGGACCGGATGCAGCTCGGAATTCCGGCGCTGGGATCGGTCCTGCGGTATGGGTTCTACGCCCAGTTCGCGCGGACGATGGGCACGCTGCTCCAGAACGGCGTCACGCTCCTGCGGACCATGGAACTGCTCGAAGACATGTCGGGCAACACCTTCCTGAAGGCGCGCATGGCTGACACCCGGGCGGCGCTCGTGGACGGTTCGAGCCTGTCGTCTGCCCTCGCCAAGCAAGCAGTCTTTCCCGACCTCTACCTCGACATGATGGCCGTGGGCGAGCAATCGGGCCGGTTCGCCGAGACCATGCAGATGGTCGCCGACGTGTACGAACGCGAGTTGGACACGCGGATCAAGGTGGCGACCGCCGTCATCCCGCCGATCATCATCGTGCTCATCGCCATCGTGGTGGGCGCTGTGGTCTTCAGCATCATCAGCGCGGTGTTCGGCGTGACGCAAAGCCTCCAGTCGAGGATGCACGGCTGAGGTGCGCACTTGCCCCGCGCGCTGTCTTCGGGCATAACACTAGGCTTCCACCCACATCCTGCCTGCCGTGCTGTCCGCTCCACCTTCGCTCCTCCGGCCAGCGCGCGTGCTGACGGGGCTCTGCCTCGCGGCAGCCTGCTGGATCGGCGTGCGGCCCTCAAGCGGACAGGAACTGCGCGGGGAGCCGAGCCCTCTGACCGCCTGGCTCGACCTGCGCCCCGTCTCGCCCGGCACCCGGGCCCAGACGACCCCGAGCTGGATCGAGTCGCTGGATTTTATCCCGCCCCGCCGGGGCGCATCCAAGCTTCCGCTCGTAATCGACCATCCCGGCGGCCAGGGCGGCCTGGTTCAGGGAGCCGATCCGGCCCGCTCGGTCTACCGCCTCCGCCTCCAGCGGCCCGCCGCAGCGGTCAACGATCTCCAGATCCGGGTGTTCTTCGACGACGAGGAAGGTTCCGAGCAGGTGTACCTGAGCGCATGGAACGAACTCGGTACCGAGCTGATGCGCTCCAACCCGCTAGGCCAGGGGCTGGGCCTGCCTTCCTCGGAGACGCTCGTGGTCCCGATGAGCGGAGTGGATTACCTGGAACTGAGCGTCCCGGGCGATGGTACCCGGGTCAGGGCGGTGTTCCTGACCTGGCTCGGCAAGGCACGGGTGCTCCAACCGGTAGATTTTCCCGCGACCGGGGCGGTGCGCGAGCCGTTCCAAGTGCTTTCGAGTTCGACCCGACAGAACAACGACACCTACCTATACGGCGTGGTCACCGCCAGCTTGCAAGGGGCGGAGGCCAGCGTGCTCAAGCCGGAGACGGTACCTTCGGCCACCTTCGAGTTCCAGTTGGAGCACCAGCCGCTTGTCGCGGTGATCAGCTACGAGATCCTCGGGGGATCGTTAGGTTCTGCGCCGCTCGTCGCGGTGAACGGACGTTACCAGGGGGTCTCGGACATGCACCTGCCTGACTTGGCGGACCCGGGCTACCGCGGCGAGCAGAGGGAAGCGAGCAACCAGATGGCGTTTCGGTACACCGGCTGGATTCGCGCCCAGAAAGTCGTGCCCGGCGAAATGTTGAACGCCGGATTGAACAGCGTGACTTTGGGCTTGTCGGAAGGTTCTAGCTCCGTGGCGGTTCGTTCGCTGCAAATCCAGTTGAAGTACAACTGGGAGAAGCTTGACTACATCCTGGCACCAGCCTCCCCACCCCATGAAACCCACGCTCAATCGCCGTAAAGCGTTTACCCTCCTCGAAATCATGCTGGTGGTGGCGATTATTACGTTGCTGCTCGGCACGGCCTTTTACAAGCTCGGTGGCCAGTTTCAATACGGTGTGGATGCAAAGCTCCAAGCGGATTTTGCTGGTTTTGATCAGGCGCTCAAAACCTACGAGATGGCCAATGGCTTCCTGCCCACCAACGAGCAAGGCTTGCAGGCTTTAGTGACCATACCAACGACCGATCCAAAGCCAACGCGCTGGTACAACATGCTCAGCTCGTTGCCAAAAGATCCCTTCGGTCAGGACTACGTGTACGTTTATCCCGGCAAGCACAACCCGCAGGGTTACGACATTTATTCGAAGGGCAAGGATCACATCGCCGAGACGGCGGATGACCGCGGGAACTGGGAATTTGCTCCCAAATAGTCGCCGAGGTGGCGCGCGGTTCAACCCGGCTCGGTGAACCGGCCGAAGCCACGGAACTTCCGGTAACGCGCGGGCAGCAATTCCTTGAGGGGCACCCGTACGATTTCGCGCAGGTGCCGCAGGACGGCAGATTCGAAGCTGAGCGCTATCGCCTTGTGGTTGCGGTGCGCGCCTCCCAGCGGCTCCTCGATCACTTCCTCCACCAAGCCCGCTTCCCGGAGTTCGCGGGCCCCCAGCTTGAGGGCTCCCGCCGCGGCGGCCCGGTGCGCGCCGTTCTTCCAGAGAATGGCCGCTGCGCCTTCCGGGCTGATGACCGAGTAATAGGCGTTCTGCAACATCAGCACACGGTCTGCCACGCCGATGCCCAGCGCGCCGCCTGATCCCCCCTCCCCGATCACGACCGCGACGATGGGGGTCCGCAGGAGCATCATCTCGCGCAGGTTCACCGCGATGGCTTCCGCGATGTGGCGTTCTTCTGCGCCGACTCCCGGATAGGCACCGGGAGTATCGATCAGGGCGACGACCGGCAGGCCGAACTTCTCCGCCAGACGCATGATGCGCAACGCCTTGCGGTATCCCTCGGGGTGGGCGCTGCCGAAGTTGCGCCGGATGTTCTCCTTGGTATCGCGTCCCTTCTGGTGGGCGATCACCGCGCACCGCACGTCGCCGATGGTCGCGAGCCCACCCGGCATGGCGGCGTCATCCCCGAAAAAGCGGTCGCCGTGCAACTCCACGAAGTCCGTGAAACAGAGCCGCAGATAATCCAGCGCGTAGGGCCGTTGGGGGTGCCGGGCGATCTGCACACGCTGCCAGGAATCCAGGTTGGCGTAAATCTGATTCTTGGTCTTCTCGATGTGCGCAGCAATGCGGCGCACCTCAGGGTCCGAATCGATCTCCTGGCCACGCAGGTGGCGCTTGAGATCGTCCAGCTTCTTCTCTAGCTCGAGGATCGGCTTCTCGAATTCCAAAGGGGTGACGTTCATCGTGGGTCTCGCCTAAAGAGAGAGGCTGCCGGGGAATTTGCAAGGCTCTCGGCGTGAGAGTGGGCCTGGAGGATTATTTTGCGTCGATGGTGACAGGCGTGCCAACGCTCACCAGCGTGTGCAGTTCCTCCGCGTCGGACGCCGCCACCCCCAGGCCGGTGCCGCCGGGTTTGTCGGGATTTGCGTCCGCCGCGTAGATCGTGTAGCCCGGTTGTCCGGCGAGCGTGAGAGAACGCAGGCTGGCGGGGAACTCCTTGGAGCCGAACGGTACGCGCCGACCATCCTTGAAGGCGATTTTTTCCTGCACCTTGGTGTTGATCACGGGCACTTTCTTACCTAGTGGCCGGAAGTCCTGCAACACGTAGGACTTGAAGAAGTGGCCGCGGTCGAGCAGGACGAGCTTCTTCTGCTTGAGATGCACGTCGATGGTGAAATCGACCTGCGGCACCTCCAGTTTCTGACCGATCCGCAGCATGATGCGATCCAGACCGTTGGCCTGGTAGATCAATTCCGGGTTGCTTTTCGTCTTGTGGGCAACCCTGTCGAGTACGTCGCCACGCTGCACGATGTACTCGACCTTGTTCGGGCCCGGCTTGCCCGAGCACAGTTCGGCCAGGTTGATGTCTCCGAGCATGGTCTCCGCTTCCTGGCGGTGCGAGCTGTCGGGATAGCGCGTCAGGAACCCGATCAACGCATCACGCGCTTCCGGGTATTGCAGGTCGCGCTTCAAGGCCTGCGCCTTCTCGAAGTCCGGCGTGGTGGGGTCGGGCGTGGGCTGACCCGCGGGAGGCGCTTGCGCCAGTTCCTGCGCGTCGAGCCGCTTGGGACGTTCGACGAAAAAGTAATAGGTTCCCGCCGCCCCGCCCGCGATCGCCCCGAGCAGGAACAGGATGACGAGAGCCTTGAGCAGATTAATCATGGCGCGCCCGCGAGGCCCGTGAAAGGAGCGGGCACGACCGTTAGAGCAATCCTTTGCGGCGAAGGTCGCCCAGGTTGCCGGGGGCCGAGCCCCGGACGAGATCCACCGTGAACTTCAACAAACAAACCTCCCACGCATCATCCACGCCGCGGATCACCGCGCTAAGCGGTTCGTGCTCCTGCAACGCGGCCACATCGGCGCAGAGGCGCTCGCCAACGTGCTCGATGGAATCGTGCAGCAGATGCTCTTGCACGGGCGTCCGGCGGAACTGGAAGCCGTATTTGAGGGCACCGGCCATGGAGCCGCCCGCTGTCCGCAGCCATTCGGCGAATTCCTGCGCCTTCTCCCCGAAGTTCTCCAGGAGAATCCTGGCGTGATGCTCGGGGGTCAGCAACACGGGCCGTTCTGCCTGGATGGTGCCCTCCCGGACCTTGATCTCGTTCACCTGGTCCATCGACTCCGTCAACAGGTGAAAGTGGAAACACGTGTTGCCGAACGTGGCGATCTGGCATTTGGGAGCGAGCAGGACCTCGGTGTTTTCCAAGGCGTACTGAAAATCGTCGGCGGTGAACATGCTCGCCGAGCCTACTTGAAGAGGGAAGGAGGCGCGAACGAAACTTCCGGCCAGGAGGAGGGTGGCGGGCTCGGAACGACACGCGGCGAACCGCCGCGTGTCCGGAGACAACGCCCGCTTATTTGCCGGGGGCCTTGTTCTCGATGTACTTCACCACGTCGCCGACGGTGAGGAGTTTCTCGGCATCCTCGTCCGGCACCTCGACTCCGAACTCCTCTTCAAAAGCCATGACCAGCTCGACGGTGTCGAGCGAGTCCGCGCCGAGGTCATCGATGAACGATGCCTGTGGTGTCACCTGTTCGGGGGTAACGCCGAGTTGCTCGACGATGATTTCCTTCACTTTTTCCTCAACGGGTTTGTCTGACATAAATAAGATGGGCGCAAGGGATAGCGGTAACGGAGCGTGCAGTCAATGATCGACGCTGCTTCTGTAATGAGCGGCCCCGCTTTTCGCAACTAATAAATTCGGACAAGTTTCCCGCTCTGCTCCCTCCCTGGGGGACGCTTGCAGAGGCCGTGGGATGGTGGGATGGTGTCAGCCGCTGCGCCCCTTGCGCGCCCGGCGTCTCGGCCCCGCCTGCTTCCTTCCATTTGCCCTCCATTGCCGACGCCCTCCACGTTATGAACGAAGCCGATCTTCCGTCGATCAACCTTGATGAGCTGCGACTTGTGCCCGACTGGCTGCGGGAAGATGCTCCCAATCCCTCCAAGCAATACGCCAACTTTGATCGCCCCCTTGAGACGGACCGCCCCGAGCGCCGCGGGGGATCGCGGCCAGGCGGCTTCGGCAGCCGCGACCGGCGCGATGCGCCGGGAGGTGGAGGCGGCGGCGAACGCCGGAATGGCCGCGGACGTTCTGGTCCTCCGCCACACGGGGGCAATCCGCGTGAGCGCGGCGACCGGCCGCCAGTCCGGCAGGAAAGCCACCAGCCTGCCGTCCCGGCTCCGCTGCGGGTCGAATTCCTCCCGGACGAGCGCTGCATGGTCAGCATCATCAAGCAGATCCGCTCGACGCACATGGCGTACCCGCTCTTCAGCCTCGCGCGGATGTTCTTGCAGGAGCCGGCGCGCCATTTTCTCCAGCTTTCCCTCGTGCCTGGAGCTTCGCAGCCCGGTACGTCGCTCTACCAACTGGGAGACGATGGCCCGGTGACCCTAGACCGTGCTGCGTTGGAGGCGCTGGCCTTCGACGCCATGAAGGATCGCTTCTACAAGGAGGAAAAGGTCGAGAAAGACCCGCCAAGAGGGAACTTCACCAACGTGGCGCGTGAACGGCTCAGCGGCACGTTGCTCGGGCCGACGAACCACCACGGCTACCAACCTGCGCTGCGCGCGCTCTACGAGAGCCGCTACAGCCGCCGGATGTCCTTTGACGAGTACCGGCGCAACGTCGAGGTGTCGAACGACCTCGCCTTGGTCGAGAAGTGGAAGGAGGAAGCACGTACCACCATCACGATCTCCACGGTCGAGGGAGAACCGCCGACCGTGTTTGCTTCCCAGTCGGAAAGCCGCCTGCACTTCCGTCAGAACTACCTGGAGTCCCTCATCCACAAGGGCCTGAGCTTCCGGCTGCACGGCTCGGTCGCACGCCGCGGGCCCGAGCCCTCGGTCATGCAGGCGATCCGGGAAGCCCACGACCGGGAACTGCGCTATCCCGCACAATTTGTCCAGTTGTTGCGCCAGGGCTTGCAGAACGCCGGGCTGCACATCTTCAAGCACCGCAAACGCATTGTCTACGTCGCCGCGACCCGGCCCACGCCGTTCGTGCCTGCGAGCGGTGCCGTTACCGCCAATGTCTCGCTCGTTCTCGAAACCATCACGGAGTTCCCGCTGTGCACGCGCAAGTTTCTCGCGGAAAAAGTGCTCACCAAGCAACACCATTCCGGCGGCGGCAAAGCCTCGGAGCACGGTACGGTGTCGGTGGCGTACCCACCGCCGGCGGAAAAGATACCGCAGGAAGCTCCGCCCGGAGAAGAACAGGCAGTCACATCGATGGCTGATGCTCCGCCGGTGAACGCTCCGGCCACGGCGGAACCCGCCGTCGTAGCTCCGCCTTCACTGGCAAGCGAGCCGGAAGCCGTCGCTGGCACGTCCGCCGCTCATCCTGTCCCCGTTGCTCAACCGCGCGTAGACGATAGCCTCGCCCGGGCAAAAACGGCGCTTGCGGCTGACCTGCGCTTCCTGATCCAGGCGGGTCACATCATCGAGTTCCACAACGGGACCTTCGACCTTCCTCTAGTGGCAAAACCGAAAGAGTCTGCCGCGAAGAACGGCGCGCCCATTCCGCTTTCCTCCCACGAAGACGCCACCGGCATCGGTGCGGACCCGGCCACTGCGCAAGACGTTGAGGCGTCGGTCGAGGTTCTCGAAACTTCGGTGAGCACATCAGCCTCGGAGCTGGTTGGGGCTGTCTCAACGCCGCCCTTGGCAATGGAAAACGAACCTGCCACCGCGTCGGCCCGAGAAAATGAACCTGTGGCCGAAAGTGCGGGTGAGTCTCCTTCCATCGAGGCCGAACCAAGTGATGGTCCCTCGGTCGAAGACCGTGCAGTGCATGATGAGCAATCTCCCGTGAACCGTTCCTCCGAGGAGCAGGCCTGAGGGAGAAGTCGCGGACAGAGCTTCTTCGTTACTGCTATGCCGTCTCCCTGCCGGTTTCGCGCCGAGACGGTGATCCATGCCGGGATCGAGGCTGTTTATTCGTTCCACGAAGATCCGCACAACATCCTCCAAATCTCACCGGCCTGGCAGCAGGTGCGGATCGAGCAAGCCAAGCCGATCGCCAGCGCGGGAGACGAGTTCAAGATCATTGTCCGCATGTTGGGAATGGTGTCGATCCACTGGCACGGTGTTTGGCGTGAAGCGGACCGGCCGAACCGTTTGGTCGATGAAATCGTCCGCGGGCCATTTACTTATTGGAGACACCAGCATTCCTTCCAGACCATCGCTCCAGGACGGACCCGGATGATCGATCAGGTCGATTACCGGTTTCCCGGCGGATGGCTCGGGAAAGTCTTCGGCGAGACCGTTGGTCGATTGCAGTTCCGGCTGATGTTTGCCGACCGACAGGCACGCACGCGCCGACGCTTGCGCGAACAAACCTAGGCGCAAGCCGTCCTGCGTCGGCCGGTGCAGCCCATCAGCAAAATTGGTCAAGCAACAATCCCACCGCTTATGCAACTTGGAATGATTGGTTTGGGTCGTATGGGGTCGAACATGGTTCGGCGTCTCATGAAAGGTCAGCACGAGTGCGTCGTGTACGACCCGAACAAGGACACCGTGGCAGCGTTGGAGAAGGAAGGCGCAACCGGTGCTTCTTCGCTCGAAGACATGGTCCAGAAGCTCGCGCTACCACGTGCCGTATGGATCATGGTGCCAGCGGGACAGCCCACCGAGGACAGCGTCGTGGCGTTGGAAAAGTTGCTCGGAAAAGGTGACGCAATCATTGACGGCGGCAACTCCTTCTACAAGGACGACGTGCGGCGGGCTGAAATGTTGAAGGCCAAAGGAATCGCTTACTTGGATTGCGGCACGAGCGGCGGCATCTGGGGCGTCGAACGCGGCTACTGCCTGATGATCGGCGGCAACTCCGACGCCGCCCAGCGGCTCGAACCCATCTTTAAAACCCTCGCGCCGGGCGTGGGCGACATCCCCCGCACTCCAGACCGCGACGATTCCAAAAGCACGGCCGAGCAAGGTTATCTTTACTGCGGAGAATCCGGCGCGGGACATTTCGTCAAGATGGTCCATAACGGGATCGAATACGGGTTGATGCAAGCGTACGCCGAAGGTTTTGACATCATGCGTGGTGCGAACAACGAGGAACTCAAAGGGGGTCTGCGGTACGATCTGGCCTTGCCTGAGATCGCGGAACTCTGGCGACGTGGCAGCGTGGTTTCCTCGTGGCTGTTGGACCTCAGCGCCGACGCGCTGGCCAAGAGCCCGCAACTCACCGAATACAGCGGTTTCGTCGAGGACTCCGGCGAGGGCCGCTGGACCATCCAGGCCGCGTTGGAGGAAGGCGTCCCGGCGGACGTGCTTTCGACCGCGCTCTACACCCGCTTTCGCTCCCGCCAGGAACATACCTTCGCGGAAAAGATGTTGTCCGCCATGCGCAAGGGGTTCGGCGGGCACGTCGAACGGCCCGCCGAACAGAAAATGCACAAGGGTCTCTAGCCAGCCTCAGGCGAGTGCCGCCCAGACAGATGCAGCCAGAACCTCCGAACCCTCTTGCACGCTGGGGCTCTGGGTGGCAACGGCTGTTTGCCCGGGCAAGTTCCACCGAATCCGTCCGTGCCTTGTGGGCTTGGCTCAAGAGAGCCATCGACACTTTTTCCGCCATCAACGGCACCGTATGGTCGGCGTCGTTCGCTTACTACGCCTTTTTCGCATTGGTCCCGCTGTTGTTGCTCCTCGTGACGATCACTACGGACGTGGAAGCCCATCTTCACGGCGAGGCCAAGGCGCAAGAAATGGCCCGCGGCTACGTCCTGGCGAACATTCCGCTCGGCGACGAGGGGCGGCACATGGTCGGCACCACTTTGCAAGGGGTGATGAACTCCCGGGGCAAGATCGGCGTCGTTGCGGTCTTGGGTTTGCTCTGGAGTTCGCTCGGATTCTTTCAATCCCTCGTCTCGGCCATCAACCAGGCGTGGGGACAGGATCCTCTCAACTGGTGGAAGCTGCCGCTCCAGAACATGAAAATCCTGGGCATTCTGCTCAGCGCCTTGCTGCTGGGCAACATTCTTCCCGCCATCCTACAAACAATCCAAGGTTTCCGCTCGCTCGACAACGCCTTGCTTTCGCCGTTGATGAGCATCATCGGTGCGCTCGTGCCGTCCATCGTGCTGTTTTACGGCTTCCTGCTTTTCTACAAGCTGGCACCCCGGCGGCGCGCCAATGTCACGGTTTCGCTTGTCTGGGTGCCGGCCCTGCTGGTCACCGCGCTGCTGCAAATCTGTCAGCGGCTATTGACCCTTTACACGACCAACATCACCAACTTCAACGCGGTCTACGGGGCATTCGGCGGCGTGATCGCCATGCTGCTCTGGATCTACCTCTCAGGGACGGTCATTGTGCTCGGCGGCTGTCTCTGCGCCACGCAGAGGCCCGCCCCTCCGGCGACCTTGCAAGCCGCTGATGGCGCACCGCACCAGGGCCTCAGCCGGCCCGTTTGAATCAAGCTCCCGCAGGCCCTCCAGCTTTTGAATCCATTGCACGCGCACGCCTTCGTGCCCACGGGTCGGCAACACAATGATTTTGTCAGGAAAGACGGCGGCGACCCACTCGTTCAACCCCGTGGTTGCACGGTATAAACCTGGATATCGTACCCGAAGGAAACTATTCCTCCACTCTGGTGACGGTCAAAATTTCCCCGCAGCCTTTGGAGCATCGATGGGTGCTCCGCGTGTCCCGGCTCGGGTTGTGTAGGAGAAGGATAACAGGCGACCTTGCAGGCTGGCGTAATCCATCGTCTGACGGTGCGGCAATGTTGTGATTTTCACGCCAGCTTGGCTGGCAAAGTGGCGCACCTGCATCAGGTCGATTTGCTGCTGGCGGACGGCGAGGTAATCCCGGCAGAAATGTCTCAGCAGCCGCCCGCAACCGCGGAGGAAAGGCGTGGTGTCGAGCTGGCGTTCGTTCCAGACCAGCGCGAGCCAGCCTTTTGGCTGGAGGATACGGGCGAATTCCTAATGAGTGCGCTGACGGTCGAACCAGTGAAAAGCCTGTGTCGGCGTGACGAGACCCACTGAATCCACTGGCAAAGTGGTACCCTCCGCCGTCCCGTCCACGCTGTGAAACCTGGCATCTCTCCCAGCAACTCCTCCGAGGCGACGCACACGCTTCGTTCGGCTCGACCGCATAAACTGGGTTGCCGTTGGCAAGCAGTTGCTGGGTGAAGATGCTCGTGCCGGAACCGACGTTCGCTCGCACGGTTCCCGGCGGTCAGGCCGCAGCGTTCGCGCAGCACCTGAAACACACCGAGTGGGTAATCCAGACGATATCTCACGTAGTTCTCCACGCGGGAAGAAAAACGCTTCGTCGGATCGGAAATCGCGGCTCGTGGGACCACGCGCTCAGAACGCGAAGGGATTGCCCATCTCGTCGAGCGCGCTGCGATCCTGCAGGTACTTCTGGGCCAGGGCTTCCAAACCGTGGGCGGCCCTGTACTGCGTCAGAAAGTCGTTGACGCCCACACGGAGCTTGTCATTGCCCTTGCGGATGCCGACGGCCCAGTTTTCCGCCTGCAGAGGTTCATACACGGCGCGAGTGGTCGCAGGGTTGCGCTTGTGCAACTGGTAGACCGACAACTGGTCGTAAATGAAGACGTCCGCCTTGCCCTGCACGACCTCGAGCACGCAAGCCGCCTCCTCCCCTACCTGGATGATCTGCGCCTGCGGCAGATGGTCCCGCGCGTAGTCCGCACCCGTGGTCCCGTTTTTGACCACCACGCGGCGGCCCGGTTGCTTGAGGTCTTTCGCCGTGTGGACAGCGGCCTCCTTCCCCACCAAGCAACAGATCGCGATGTGCATGTAGGGCTGCGAGAAGTCGATGGTCTCAGCACGCACCACAGTGGCAGTCATGGACGAGACGATCAGGTCAATCTTGCCGCTGCGGAGCGCGGGGATCAGCCCCTCGAATTTGGTATTTTCGATGACAAGTTCCTTGCCGAGATGAGTGGCCAGGTCCCGCGCCATTTCCACGCCGATGCCCGTGGGCTGGTTGTGCTCGTCGGTCATCTCGAAGGGAGGAGACGAAAGTTCCATTCCGACGATGAGTCGACGATCGTTTTTCCGCGCGCACCCGGACAAGCCAAGCAAAACCAGGAAACCGAGCAGGACCGACATCCAATGGACCTGTCGAGGCACCAGCAACGAGAAGCGGCGGGACGTCCGGGGCATGCCAGGCAGAGTAACACCGACCGCAGGTGCCAGAAAAGGGTGTTTTGTCGTGGGAGGTGATCGCGTGCTGCCACTGGACGCGGTCATTCCCCGGTGTTATACCGCAGCCTGCATTATGGATACCGACACGAAATACGCCCTGATGCCCGTCGGCTCCGTCGGGCAGGCACCCGCTCCGATGATCGACCCCTCGTCGAGCCCGTTTCGGGTGGTAGTCGATCCGCACATGCGGGCCACGATCCGGCAGGCGTTGCTAGACTTGATCGACCATCACGACGACGCCCTCGCCTCGTACGTGACGCACGGTAAACTCTCGCTGGAGTCGTACAAGGAGTACATCGAGCTTTTCGCCCGGGCGTTGCGCGAGACGATGGATAGCCGCGAAGGCGTGCTCTACCTGCTTAAATCTGCCGGACTGGACGGCGTTTCCGCCGCGGACGTAAACCTCGCGCCCGAGTGGCGCTGGAAGTGACCTTCTAGAGCGCTTCTCAGTTGAGTTTGCCTAGGTTTGCGGGCAGGTTCGACGGATGG
>CALMAQ010000346.1 GCA_937859745.1 uncultured Verrucomicrobiota bacterium
CCCATGGACTTCCAGTTCCACCCCATCCTACCAGCTTTTGCTGGTAGTGGTTGAGCCTCCCGCTCTGGTTCTGCGTCGGGAACAGGCTCCTTTGCTGCTCGCCATCGTTCACCAGCTCAAGGCAGAGCACACCGGCTTTCACGTAACGCTCGCACGAAGCAAAGCCGCGCGGTTTGGTCAAGGCAACACCGGGCTAGCGAACTGCAACCTACCGTCAGCCATTCCACCGTGTTCGCACTACAGTCAGCCATGAGCTATCCCACTTCGGCTTCTGTCCACAAGGATCTCACTCCACCGCTTACGGATCGGACCGTGGTAGTTCGGCCGATCGGAGCCATCCGCTGGGTCTTGCTGGCTCTGGCCTTCCTCGCAGTGGCAGGTACGCTGGCGTGGCAGGGCATCACCGCCGCAGGTGCCCCGGATCCTACCAAGACTGCCACCAGTCCGATCACGGCGCTCTTCGACATCGGTGTGCTGGTCTTCCGTGAGGGACTGGAGTGCATCCTAGTGCTTTCGGCCATCATGGCTACCATGCACGGCCGCCAGCGGTTCCAGCGGCAGCCGATCGCGTGGGGTGCGGGCGCTGGATTCGTTGCTACCCTGGTCACTTGGTTTGTCGCCGTGGGCATCCTGAGCAGCTTGAGCGAGAACGTCAGCGCGCTTCACCTCCAAGCGGCCACGGGGCTGCTGGCCATCGTGGTGTTGCTCATCGTCATGAACTGGTTCTTCCACAAGGTGTACTGGGGCGGATGGATCACCTTGCATAACCGCAAGAAAAAGGAGCTGATCCACGAAGAAGCCGAAGGCATCGTGTCGAAGAAGCGTCTTCTCTGGGGCTTGGGCCTGCTGGGCTTTACCTCCTTTTACCGCGAAGGTTTCGAGGTCGTACTCTTCCTACAAAGCTACCACTTGCAGATGGGTGACCAGATCGTGCTGGGCGGTGCGGCGGTCGGTCTGGTGCTCTCGGGCCTCGTGGCAGTACTAACCTTCGTGGCGCACTGCCGACTGCCCTACCGCAAGATGCTCGTGCTGACGGGCGTCCTGCTGGGAGCGGTGTTGTTGCTTTCGGTGGGCGAACAGGCGCAGGAGATGCAGCTCGCCCACTGGCTACCCACGACCAAGATCCCGTGGATCGCCAGCCTGGTGCCGGACTGGGCGGGTGTGTGGCTCTCCGTCTTCCCAACGGTGGAAACCCTGGCTTCGCAAGCCCTCGCCGCCGTGCTGGTCATCGGTTCCTACTTCGCGGCAAGGTGGCAATCCTCGAGGAATCCTTCCACCAAATCAGTGCCTGCGTCTTGAGCGCGTTGATGGCCGGGATCGGTCTACTTCGATTGATGATCTTCCGTTCGCTCGACTCATCCGCGTGCCTCCCATCCGCACACTTGTCGTTTGACTGCGACGTTGCTTGCAACAAGCACCGGCCACCTGTGCGTCGTGCGCCTCGTGGCTCCACGCCGCGCTCGCGGCCATCGGCTGGTTCATGGGCTTGTTCGCCGGAGTTGCGCTGGGCCAATGCGAACCTGGTGCAGCGCGGCAGGAACTCGCCGACGTGCGGACTGCCCGGCTGGCGATCGGCAAAGTCAAACCGGGATTGTAGGAAAGACGCGGGCGCTGCTATTGCCGCAGAACGACTTAGCCTTGACTTCTGATCGAGACACCGACAGAACAGTAGACTTTATAGTCGTTAAAGATAGCCGAGGAGCGTGGTGGGCGGCAGGGGCTGGTTTTCTCAGATTCGGGCAGCGACGCGCAGGTTGTGCAGGCCACTGGCTACTTCCATGGCCTCGTCCACAAAGCCGTTTCGCAGGTTGCGGAAGGTGCCGGCGACGATGCGGCATCTTTTCACCCCGGCGATGGCGTGTTCAACCGTAACTCGTACTTTGCTGATGACTTGGTTGATGGTCTTTTGGATCGGGTGGAGTTCTCGTCCCCGTGGCTTCTTCTTGGGTTGGAGGGTAGCGGTGCCCAGCGGTTCGTCGCCTTGGAAGCCGGTGTCCTTGAGAACCAGCGCATCAGGCGGAAAGGATAGGCCACTTTGGTCGGCGAGCTTCTTGTCGTGCACGCTGCCCGCGGAGGTTGGGCTCAGGTACACCACCCGCTTCTCACTAGAGATGAGCAGGTTCTTTTTGCGGTGTGAGATTGCCCGGATAAAGTAGACAGCGGCTCGGGGTGGAGGCAGATCAACCCCATGAGCGAAGAAGTAAAAACGAAGACGGGCGCGACGCACTGGCCCTACGATGATGCGTTCAAACGGGCGGCGGTGGCGCAGTGGCAGAGCGGCGTGCCAGCCAAGCGGGTGGCCGACGGGCTGGGTATCACCACCGAGAGCCTGCGCGCGTGGCGGCGACAACTCGGCGGGGTCGATGCCGTGCCGACAACGGCTGCGGCCGGCAAGCTGCCGGCCATCGCCCCGACCAGCCAGGAGTTGCAGGCAGAGGTGCGCCGGCTGCGCGCCCAACTCCAAAGTGTGACCAACCAGCGGGACATTTTAAAAAAGCCGTCTGGATTTTCGCCGGCCCAAACGGGAGCGTTTCGCCCTGATCGAAGCTATGGAGAAGATCTACCCCATCACCGATCTCTGTGCGGCCCTCGACGTGTCTCGCGCTGGTTTTTATTCCTGGCGTCAACGGGACCCAAGCGAGCGGGAGCGCGCCGACACCGTCCTGGGGGCAGAGATCGACGTGCTCTTCTTGCGGCATCGGCGCACCTACGGCCGCCCGCGTCTGCACCGGGCGCTGCGCCGGGCCGGGCGCGCCTGCGGTCGGCACCGGGTCGCCCGGCTCATGCGGGGTCGAGGGATCGCCGGCAGAGTGCGAGGCCGCCGCCGACCGGGCACCACGGACAGTGACCACGAGCAGCCTGTCGCCCCCAACCGGCTCGGGCAGCGGGAGGCCCCGGTGGAACGGCCCAACGAAGTGTGGGCCGCCGACATCACCTACGTTCCGACCGACGAGGGCCGGCTGTATCTCGCGGGCGTGCTCGACCTGGGCAGCCGCCGCCTCGTGGGTTGGGCCATGGGCGAAAGCCTGGAAACGAGCCTGCCGCTGGACGCGCTACGCATGGCGTTGCGCCAGCGACGGCCCGCCAGCGGGTTGCTCCACCACTCCGACCGCGGCTGCCAGTACGCCAGCGAAGCGTACCGCGAGCATCTCGCCGCCTGGCAAGTGACGCCGAGCATGAGCCGCCGGGGCAACTGCTACGATAACGCGGCCATGGAGAGCTTCAAAGAGCACGCTCAAAGAAGAACTCGTCCACCGCACTCGCTTTGCGAGCCGTGCCCAGGCCGCCGGCGCAATCTTTGACTACATCGAGACCTTCTATAACCGTGAGCGGCTCCACAGCGCCCTCGGCTTTATTTCCCGGTGGAATTTGAAAAGCAGAGCAACCTGAACTAACCAACCAATCGCCAAGCCCCACGGTGTCTACTAAACCGGGGCAATCTCAGTGCGCCTTCTTTTTGCCGCTGTCATTATCCTTCTTACGCTGCTTGTGCTTGGGTCGGCGAATCAGTCGTTCGGCTCCGTCGATGACCAGCAGGCGCAGTTCGGGCACCCCGGCCAAGAGCTTCTCCAGGTCGGCAGGCCGCCGGGCAGGCAGGACCAACCCGCGGCCCAGCGCGGCGTTGACCAGGGGCGTGAGCCGTCCGATCCACAGGCACACCTGCGGCTGGCTCAAGCCAAAGAGCACGCCCATGACTTCTTGCAAGGGATAGCACTTGAAGTAGAAAAGCACGAAAAAGAGCCGCGCCTTTGGCGTGGTCAACACGCCCGCAAGAGCCGGGGTCTGCGCAAAACCGCTTCCATGTCCATGCTCCCTGCTTACCAGACGCCGCAAAATCTATCGACTATAAAGTCTGATGTTCATAACCCCTCTCTGTGAGCACCTTTCACCGCTTGGAAACCCCTGGTCCGTCGCCTCCATCTTGTCCGAAATCTCCGTGTTCGGCGGCCTCACCGACACCCAGTAACGCGAGATCATCAGCCGCTTCGAAATTGGCACGTTCAAGCGGGGAGAGAACATCTTCGAGGAGGACGATGACCCGACGTACATCTACCTCGTCAAGAGTGAACCCGTCGACCTGTTCATTTCGGACGAGGAGCTGAACGTCGAGAAGAAGCGCCTTGGCAAAAGCGAATGCTTCGGGCATGTGTCGTTGATCAGCGTCAACAAGCACAATCTCTCCGCCGTGGCCGTGGCGGACAGCGAAATCCTGGTATTTTCCAAAGAATTGCTCCAGAAACTGCGCCACGAAGACATTGTATTGTTCTCCCTGCTCATCCTGAACATTACCCGGTAACTGGCGCGGAGATTGCAATACACCGATGACCTGCTCCTCAAAACGAGCGCGGCCCTGCACCAGTGAAAACGCTGCCCAAGATCGTGGGTCAGTGATCGCAAACCCGACCGACGTCGGTAGCTGATTTGGAAAAAGTGGAGGCGAGGGGAGTTGAACCCCTGTCCTGACAACTGTCTGCCTGAACATCTACATGCTTAGCCGGTATTCAATTTTAGGAGACGTGATTAGCGCCGACACAGTACCCGCCTCCGAGCCACCACGAAATGGTTTCGCTCCCGGGGCGGTCGCTCCCCCGAAAAGCTAGCCCACTGTCATCGCTGCCAGCCCTAGCGGGCGTCGAACCGGCAGCGCTCACGAGCAATTAAGCCGCGAGTGCGAGATCGTTGCGATCTGCGTTTATTTTGTTTTGTTCCGATATTTTTACGAGGCCAACGGAACATCCTCGGCATGCCGCCCAAGCTTTCAACCGTCAGTCGAAACCAGTGCGCCCCCGTTTTTTGGGTTCAGGAAGATCGTCGTTGCGTCAGCCGCGCGCAAGGGTGAATTTGCCATTCCGGCTGACCTCATGCGTTTTTCCAAGAAGACCGAATATGCGTTGCGCGCCCTGTTTGCCATCGCCCGCGGCACCCAGGGGCGGAGTGCGGGATCGTGCCGGATCGAGCAAATCTCGCGGGAAGAGGGCATTCCGGTCAAATTCCTGGAACAAATCCTCCTGAGTTTGCGCCACGCGGGGCTGCTGGCCAGCAAGCGGGGGGTCGGCGGCGGCTACCGGCTGGCTAGACCACCGAGGGAAATTTCGGTCGGTGAGGTCCTCCGCGTGCTCGAAGGCCCGCTCTCGCCCATGCCTTGCACCTCGCCCGCGCAGCGCCGGGAACGTTGTACCTGCCCGGACCCGCGCACCTGTCCCGTGCGCGCCCTGATGGCTGACATCGAGGCACCGCTGGAAAGCCTCTTCGATGACCGGACGCTCGAAGACGTGCTGCGGCAGGTTCCCCAGGGCACGGCGTTGAGCTTCGAGATTTAATGCGTGGCAGCCCGGGCGGGGCAGGGGTATGCTGCCAATCCATTTTTCCCGCCTTATGTCCGATCACGCTGACGAAATGAACGCCGCCGAAGATCCCGCCGCCGGGAGCGGCCCGAGCCACGCTGAGGGCAAGCCGATGACGGAACTGGAGCGCATTCGCCACTCCGCCGCGCACGTCTTGGCCACGGCGATCCTGCGGATCTGGCCCGAGGCGCAGTTCGCCGCCGGTCCGCCCGTGGAGAACGGCTTCTACTACGACGTGGATTTGGCCCACCGCATCTCGCCGGACGATTTCGAGCGCATCGAGGCCGAGGCGAAGAAGGAGATCAAGGCGAACCATGTGTTCCAGCGCGTGGAGGTGTCGCGCGCCGAGGCGGCGGAACTGGCCGAGAAGGGCGCGCTGGCCAGCTTGGGTGAGCGTCCGGGCAGCCCGAGCCGGTTCAAGCTGGACATCGTCCAGAACATCCCGGAGGACGAGAAGATCACGCTCTACCGCAACGGTGATTTCACGGACCTGTGCGCCGGGCCGCACGTCGCGCGGACGGGGAACGTGGGGGCTTTCAAGCTCACGCACGTCTCCGCGACCTACTACAAGGGTGACGAGAAAAATCCGCAGCTCCAGCGCATCTACGGGACGGCGTTCAAGAACAAGACGCAGATGGAGGAATACTTCGCCATGCTGGAGGAGGCGAAAAAGCGCGACCACCGCAAGCTGGGCAAGGAACTAGAACTGTTCACCTTCGACGAGGACGTGGGCCCCGGCCTGGCCATGTGGCTGCCGCGCGGAACGGCGATCATCGAGGAACTGGAGAAGCTGGCCAAGGAGACGGAGTTCGCCGCCGGTTACGAGCGCGTGCGGACTCCCGCCATTGCGCGGGAGAACATGTACCTGACCAGCGGGCATATCCCGCTCTACCAGGAATCCATGTTCCCGCCGATGGAACTGCTGGAAGAAGAAGACGAGAAAGCCATCGCCAAGCTTCGCCTGTTGATGGAACCGCTGGAGGAGGAAGCGGCGGCGATGACCAAGGATGGCGGCACGGCCGCCGATCCTCATCTTTTGCAGACCATCACCGATCGGTTGGCCGCCTACCAGGTGGAGATCCACAAATACGGGCAGCGCTACTACCTCAAGTCGATGAATTGCCCGCATCACCACAAGCTTTTCGGTGCGGTGCCGCGCTCCTACCGCGACCTGCCCCTGCGCCTCGCCGAATACGGCACCTGCTATCGCTACGAGCAATCGGGCGAACTCATGGGCCTGATGCGCGTGCGCTCCATGCAGATGAACGACGCGCATATCTACTGCACCGAGGCGCAGTTCGCCAGCGAGTTCAACGCCGTCAACGAGCTATATCTGAAGTATTTCAAGCTGTTCGGCATCGAGAAATATCGGATGCGCTTCTCCACGCACGATCCCGCCAGGCTGGGCGAGAAGTTCGTGGACGATCCCGCGCTGTGGAAGAAGACCGAAGACATGGTCCGCAACGTTCTCGTCGAGTCCGGTATCAACTACGTCGAAGTGCCCAATGAGGCCGCCTTCTACGGGCCGAAGATCGACGTGCAGGTCTGGAGTACCATCGGACGCGAGTTCACGCTGGCGACCAACCAGGTCGATTTCGCCGTGCCGGGGCGGTTCGGGCTCAAGTACAAGACCCGCGATAACACAGAGGAAACTCCTCTGTGCATTCACCGCGCGCCGCTGGGCACGCACGAACGTTTCATCGGTTTCCTGATCGAGCACTACGCGGGCAATTTCCCCCTGTGGCTCTCGCCCGAGCAGGTGCGCGTCCTGCCCATCGGCGACGACGAGCCGCTGGTCGAGTACGGCCAGGGCGTCGTCAACGAACTGCGCGCCCACGGAGTCCGCGCGACGATGGACGCCTCGTCGGACAAGATCAACGGCAAGGTGTTGCGCGCTGAGCAGATGAAGGTCCACACGATGCTCGTCATCGGACGGCGCGACTTGGAGGCGGGCAATGTCAGCGTGCGGGTCCATGGCCAAGGCAACATCGGCGCGCGCCGGCGCGAGGAGGTCGTGGCCGGCCTGTTCGCCGCGATCAAGGAACGGCGGCCCTGACCGGCGGAAAGGGGGCGTTTGTGACGGGCCTGTCACCTTTGGGCCATTTGCCACGCAAAGAGTTCCTTTTTCGCCTTGCCACGCGCGACTTATGCGCGTAAACAGGGTTTCCCACGCTGCTGCCAGCGAGAAAAACCGGCCGCCGCCGGGTTTTCGCCGCGGGTAGCGGAAGCAGGAGCGGGGAGGAAGGTTGCCAGTCGTGAACTTCCTCCCGGCAGCCTCAGACAAACCCTCTACCAGACATGCAGATTTAGCCATTCCTCGCCAGAAAAAATTCCGGGGGATGGCGAGACCCGAATGGCATTCCAACAGCAGAATCGAATTAACGTCAACGGACGTATCCGCGCCCGCGAAGTGCGCGTGATCATGGCTTCCACCAAGGAGCAGCTCGGCGTCATGCGCACGTCGGACGCCTTGCGCCGCGCCAATTCCTTGGGCCTCGACTTGGTCGAGATCGCCCCCACCGCCAACCCGCCGGTTTGCCAGATCGTGGACTTTGGCAAGTACCGCTACGAACTGGCCAAGCAGGAGAAGGACCGCAAGCACAGCACCACCAAGCTCAAGGAGGTCAAGTTCCGGGTGAACATTGACGAGCACGACTACACGACCAAGGTGCGCCGGGCCGAGGAGTTCCTCGACAAGAGCAACAAGGTCAAGATCCAACTCCAGTTCCGTGGACGCGAGATGGCGCACAAGGAGTTGGGCGACCAGCTCATGCAGCGGGTCAAGCGCGACCTTGATGGTATGAGCCAGGTGGAGATGGAGCCCAAGCACGCTGGTCGGAGCATTAACATGACGCTCTCGCCGCTGCCCGCCATGAGGCGCAAGCGCAAGTTCGCCCCCATGGACGAGGCCGAGACCGCCGCCGCCGAGCAGGCCGAAGCGGCCGACGACGATCACGACGAGGAAGACGAGTAAGCCGGGTGGCGTGGGGGGGCTGCTTTTCCCGCAACGGAAGGGGGTGCTTCGTCCGCCAGTGAGGCGAACACCCGTCCGCTCACGCGCAACCGGCGGACCGCGCCCGATTCTGCTCTACCACCTATGCCAACCGACCTGTCTTCCTCGCAAAACCTGCCAGCCATCGTCGCGCTGGAGGGGGAAATCGACCTGCACGAGTCGCCGCAAGTGTTGGAGCGGATCAACCCGCTGATCGCCCGGCGCTCCCCGGTGGTACATGTGGACATGAGCCGGGTGAGCTACATCGACAGTTCTGGGCTTGCCACGTTCATCGACGCTATGCAGCGCATCCAGGCCTACGGCGGCGAGTTCGCCCTGGTGGCGATGCGTGACAGCGTGCACAAAATCTTCGAGATTTCCCGGCTGGACCAGGTCTTTAAGATTTACCCCGGCCTCGACGGTGCGGCGGCCAGTCCGGCGTAGAACCGCGGCCTGATCCTGGCGATGGCACTGTCTGCCGCGGCGGCTCCCGAACCTCGGGAACCTTCTTTGCCGACACGCGCGAGTGCCTTTTTCGGTAAGGCCGTTTTGGCCCGGGGCCCCGTAGCATTTCGGGGGAGCCGTGTGAACGGAACCTACGCTCTCCTCCCAACCCCCCTCGGCGAGAGCTTCCCTGCCTGACCGCGCCTCGCCGCCCACTATGCCCCCATGAATCCCCTTGATCTCAACGTTCTCGCGCAGAACAGCCTCGCCATCATCATGGGTGGCGGTGCGGGCACCCGCCTCTACCCGCTGACCAAGGAGCGTTCCAAGCCCGCCGTGCCGCTCGGCGGCAAGTACCGCCTGGTGGACATCCCGATCTCTAACTGCCTCAACAGCGGCCTGCGGCAGATGTACGTCCTGACGCAGTTCAACACCACAAGTCTGCACCAGCACATCACGACCAGCTACAAGTTCGACCATTTTTCCATCAAGCGTTCCTTTGTGGAAATCCTGGCGGCGCAGCAGACCCAAGAGAACGTCAACTGGTACCAGGGCACCGCTGACGCCGTGCGCCAGAACATGCGCTACTTCCTGGAGCACGACGTGGACTACTTCGTGATCCTCAGCGGCGACCAGCTCTACCACATGGACTACCGCACTCTGCTGCGGCAGCACGTTGAGAGCGGGGCGGAAATTACCCTCGGCACCGTTCCCGTCACGCGGGGAGCGGCCAGCGACTTCGGCATCATGCACAGCGATTCCTCGCGGCGGATCATCCGATTTCAGGAAAAACCCAAGGATCCGGCTCTGCTCGACGAACTCAAAATCCCCGGGCCGCTGCTGGCGGAACTGGGGCGCAAGCCCACCGATGAACTCTACCAGGCGAGCATGGGCATCTACGTATTCAACCGGCAGGTGCTCATCGACGTGATGGCGGGCGACGGACCCGACTTCGGCAAGAACATCATCCCGGCTGCCATCGACAAGTACCGGGTCCACGCCTACATCTTCCAGAACTACTGGGAGGACATCGGAACGATCCGGGCCTTCTTCGAGGCCAACCTCGCTTTGACGGACATCATCCCGCCCTACAGCTTCTTTTCCCGGGAAGCGCCGATTTACACGCGGGCGCGGTTCCTGCCCGCCAGCAAGATCAACGGGGTCAGCATCCGCAACGCGATCATTTCTGACGGTTGCATCCTGACCGACGCGCGGCTGGAGCGGTGCGTCATCGGCATCCGCAGCGTCATCCACAGCGGGGCGGAGTTGCGCGACGTGGTGCTCATGGGCGCAGACTACTACGAGGGCGACCCCCGCGGCACCACCCTGCCGCTGCCGCCCAACGCGCCGTCCATCGGTATCGGGCGCAACTGCGTCATCAAGCGGGCGATCATCGACAAGAACGCGCGCATCGGCGACGGCGTCGTGATCACCCCCGATGGCAAGCCGGAAAACTACGACAGTGAGAACTTCTACATCCGCGATGGCGTGGTGGTGATCCCCAAGAACGCCGTGCTGCCGAGCGGAAGCTGGGTGTAGCCGTTGGGAGCAGGAAAACGGCGGACACCCCGCGCTCGCGCGCCGAATGCCCGCCGCAGCCGGGCGATAAGCCGAATTCTGTCGGCGGCAGCGGCCCTCGCGGACTCCCGACGCCGGAACGATCATTTATCTGTCCCGCGGCACCGTCGCCGGTCCGCAGGCTCCCGCCGGTGAGGGCGGGATGCGACTATTACCCGGGGGCCGCCGCGCTTCCGTCGCCGGAAACGCGGCCGGGCGGGCCGCCCGCCCCCTGTTTTGTCTTGCACCCCACGGGGTTTTTCGTGCCCTTCCGTTCGCACGGGAGGCGGTGAGCTTTTACCTCGCCTTTACACCCTTACCCCGTTGCCGGGGCGGTTTATTTTCTGTGACACTGTCCGTCGCCGTCGGCTTTCGCCGCCGGTGCCCGCGTATTATCCGCGGCGTGGTGCCCTGTGGTGTTCGGACTTTCCTCTGGCGGGCCATGAACCCGTACAAGCATCCCTGCCGCCAGCGACCGTCTGCCCGGCCAGCGGCAACGTTACGCCGCCGCGCGGGACGGCGCAAGGAGCCTCACTGATGGCGGGGCAGCAGCACCGCCGCGAAGAACAGCGCGACCATCGCCACATCGATCACGACCTTGGCCACCATGCCCGCCGTCGTGCCCAGCAGCGTGCCCCAGCCGGACCGCACCGCCGGACCCAGCGAGCGTCCGGCAAAGATGATTTCCGCGCACAGAGCGCCGAGCACCGGTCCGAGGAACAACCCGACCGGGAAGAAAAAGAGGCCCACGACCCCTCCGACGATCCCGCCGAACGCCCCCCACCGGCTCGCGCCGAACTTCTTCGCGCCCAGCGCGCCGGCCACGAAGTCCAGGATGTGCGCCAGGATGCACAGGCCGGTCAGGACGCCCAAGGTCCACCAGCCCACCGTGTGCCCCGGCGGCATCGTAAAGTGGTGCAGGTAGGCTCCCGCCAGGATGAGCAGGCTGTCGGGCATCACCGGGAACACCGAGGCGAACAATCCCGCGAGCATCAGCCCCACCGTGAGCGTCCACCAGAAGGCTTCCATGTCGGCGGCACCATAGCCGCTTTGTCCGCCCCTGCCTAGTCGTGCTTGAGGTAAAGCGTCGATCCGCCCACATCGACGATGGCGTTGTTCCGGGCGAGCACCTCCGCGCCGAGCAGGCCGAGCAGCGGCGCGCTGCTGCTCGCTGATCGCAGCGACGTGAAGCCAGGCGGGAAAGGCCCCACGCCGACCGTGGTTTTGCCCACCTCGTAGCGGCCGATCTTCCAGTGTTCGAGCCGTGCCGGGTAGGCCGTGGCTTCCATGCCGATCATCCGCATGCTGAACCCGGTGGAGGCGATGTGCCCGATACTCCCGCCGTTGCTGCGGTTGTGGACCACGTCGAGCGGCACCACGCCATCTTTGAAGAACGTGAACTGCGCGCCGGTGTCCACGATCAACTGCACCGGCTTGTCGCTGATCGTGCAATCCACGGTGAAGTGCCGACCGTTGGTCGATGCCATGGGGATGGCGGACCACCCGGCCGCAAGTAGGGCCGGCCCGAGCTTGATGCGCTTGGCCGGGTTAGTGTTGAGGTACACGCCGTGCCGCTTCCAGTCGATGACGGCCGCGTACCGGCGTAGGAAGTCCTCGCCCAACAGCCCAGCCGTGGAGAAGCCCACATGGGCGGCGTTGTACCGGCCAAATTGGGCAGACAGATCCATGACCGCGACGGGACCGGTGGGAAAGTTGGTTCCGCCCGCCTGTAGGCTTTCGATCCGGCCGACGTCCGCTGATTCCCCGTTCGGATGGACGTTGCGGAATTCCGGCGGCAGTTCGTCGGGCTTGATGACCGCGGGCTTGGTGGGTGTACCGCGGTAGAACGCGCGGTCAACGACCGTGCCGGAGGCTCCCGTGTCGAGGGCCATCATGGTGCGCTGGCCGTTGAGCGTAACCCGCACCGTGGCTTGGTTGCTGTTCGCCACGGACGAGAGTGGCAGGACCACGTAGCCCGGCAAGTTTTGCGCGGAGGCACGGCTGATGGCGACCAGCAACCATGGCAAGGCGAACGCGCAGAAGCGACAGGCGAACGAGAGAATGAAGAAGATGAAACGCTGGTACATGGATGAAACGAGGGTTTGCGCGATTTTTAGCCACATTCCGGGTCGGCTGTCCATCTCCAGAACGTGCGGGCAAGCGGCGGTAGACGGTTCTTCGGTGCGAGGGCAGACGGTCTTGTACTCTGTGCAAATTCCGCGGGAGGGCGCGGACGGGGCCCATGTCGAATTTTGTCGCCGGGAGTTTCCCGGTTCCTGTTCGCCGGTTGCAGAGCGGGGGCGTTTTCGTTAAGATGCCACCCCCGTCTATGCTCAACACTTTCCAGACCCTCCAGACGTTTGCTCCCGGCCAAGGCCGCACCGCTTACCTGCACAGCCTGCCCGCGCTGGAAAAAGCAGGGGTCGGACCGGTGTCCCGCCTGCCGCACAGCATCCGCATCGTACTGGAATCGGTCCTCCGCAACCTCGACGGCAAGAAGGTCGGTGAACAGGACGTGCGCAACCTGGCGAACTGGAACGCCAGGCAGCCCATCAACGAGGAAATTCCTTTCGTCGTCGCCCGCATCGTCCTCCAGGACTTCACCGGGGTGCCGCTCCTGGTCGATCTGGCCGCGATGCGCGCCGCCGTGGTGCGGCTGGGGGGCAACCCAAAGATCATCGAACCGCTGGTGCCGGTCGATCTGGTCGTGGACCATTCCGTGCAGGTCGATTTCGCCGGGTCCGCGCAGGCCCTGCGCCTGAACATGGACATGGAGTTCACGCGCAACCGTGAGCGTTACCAGTTCCTCAAGTGGGGCCAGCAGGCGTTCGAGACGTTCGGCGTGGTGCCCCCGGGCATCGGCATCATCCACCAGGTCAACCTCGAGTACCTCGCCAAGGGCGTGCTTTCCCAGGACACGAACCTGGATGGCCAGCCGGGCACCATCTATTACCCTGATTCGCTGGTGGGGACCGACTCCCACACAACCATGATCAATGGCTTGGGGATTGTCGGCTGGGGCGTGGGCGGCATTGAGGCCGAGGCCGGGATGCTTGGCCAGCCGGTGTATTTCCTGACGCCCGAGGTGGTGGGCGTCCATCTCACCGGCGCGCTCCGCGAGGGAGTGACGGCGACGGACCTGGCGCTGCACATCACGCAGATGCTGCGCGCGAAGAAGGTCGTCGGCAAGTTCGTCGAGTTCTACGGCGAGGGCGCGGCGTCGCTGCCGCTGACCGACCGTGCCACCATCGCCAACATGGCCCCCGAGTACGGCGCGACGATGGGCTTCTTCCCCGTGGATGCCGAGAGCGTCAATTACCTGCGCTTCACGGGCCGTACCGAGGAGCAGTGCCATGCCTTCGAGGCGTATTTCCGCGCGCAGGAAATGTTCGGCATGCCCACCAAGGGGCAGATCGACTACAGCGTGGACCTCGACCTGGACCTCGCCAGCGTGCAGCCAAGCGTCGCCGGGCCCAAGCGCCCGCAGGACCGGCTGGACCTACCCAAGCTGGGCGAGGCGTTCCGCGGCCTGATGGAACGTTCCGTAGCGGACGGCGGCTACGGCAAGACCGGCGCCGGGTTGGGCGAGCGGTTTGCGGTGCATCTCGAAGCCGACGCGCAGCCCAACCAGGAGACGGAGGTCGGCGCGACCAGCGCGGCGGCGACCGACACCGGCGCGGGCATGGTGGCGGACGGCGGCAAGCTGTTGGGCGAAACAGTCGGTCATTCCGAGATGATTACGAACCGGCCCACGGCCACCCCCGTCGATCTCCTGGAGGAAGCGCACGAACCGGAGTTCAACAAGGGCGACACGCGGATCGGCCACGGCAGCGTGCTCATCGCCTCGATCACCAGTTGCACGAACACGTCCAACCCGAGCGTCATGCTCGGCGCGGGCCTGCTGGCCAAGAAGGCGGTCGAGCTTGGCCTGAGCGTCGATCCGGCCGTCAAGACCTCGCTGGCTCCCGGTTCGCGCGTCGTGACCGATTACCTCGCCAAAAGCGGCCTCCAGCCTTACTTGGACCAGTTGGGTTTCCAGATCGTCGGCTACGGCTGCACGACGTGCATCGGCAACTCCGGGCCGCTGCACCCGAAGATCGAAGAGGCCATCACCTCGCACGACCTCATCGCGGCGTCGGTGCTCAGCGGCAACCGCAATTTCGAGGCGCGCGTGCACCAAAACATCAAGGCGAACTTCCTCATGTCGCCCCCGCTCGTCGTGGCCTTTGCCTTGGCGGGCCGGGTGGACCTGGACCTCTCCAAAGACCCCATCGGCAAGGATAAGGAAGGCGGCGACGTGTTCCTGCGCGACATCTGGCCGACGCTGCACGACGTGCGGCAGGCGATGGCGTCCTCGCTCAAACCCGAGGTGTTCCGCCGGTTGTACTCGGACTTCGCCGAGCAGAATCCCAAGTGGAACGAGATCCCTTCGACCGTCGGCGACGTGTACTCCTTCGACGAGGAGAGCAGCTACATCCAAGAGCCGCCGTTCTTCCTGGATTTCGGGATGGAGCCCGGCCACATCACCGAGATCAAGGGCGCGCGTTCCCTCGGAATTTTCGGTGACTCCGTGACGACGGACCACATCTCGCCGGCAGGGGCGATCAAGGCGAGTTCGCCCGCGGGCAAGTTTCTCGTGGCGAGTGGCGTCCAACCGGCGGACTTCAACTCCTACGGCAGCCGCCGCGGCAACGACCGCGTGATGACGCGCGGCACGTTCGCCAACGTCCGCATCAAGAACCTGATGGTGCCCGGGGTCGAGGGCGGGGTGACGAAGCACTACCCGGACGGGGAAACGGTCGCAATCTACGATGCCAGCGTGGCGTACCAGCAGGAAGGCGTGCCGTTGATGATCTTCGCGGGCCAGGAATACGGCACGGGGTCCAGCCGCGATTGGGCCGCCAAGGGGACGCGGCTGCTGGGGGTCAAGGCGGTGGTCGCGGCAAGTTTCGAGCGCATCCACCGTTCCAACCTCGTCGGCATGGGGGTGCTGCCGCTGCAGTTCCTCGAAGGGACCACGGCGCAGACGCTCGGCTTGGACGGCACGGAAACGTTCGATCTGCTCGGTTTGACGGACGAGACGTACCCGGGGCAGATGCTGACCCTGGTGATCCACCGGGCGGACGGCCGCCACGAGGAAGTGTCGCTCCGCTCGCGCATCGACACGGCCATCGAGGTGGATTACTACCGGCACGGCGGCATTCTGCCCTTTGTCCTGCGCGAGTTGGTCAGCCGTCCGTCGTAAGTCGATCTTATCAGGGGCAACACTCCCCGGCAAAACCGGGGCTTCGTTCCACGGTGGGGCTGGGTGCCTCGTCCGGCCGAAGCTTTCCGGTTGGAAAGTCGATCAGCGCAGATACCCTCGGCCGGGCGGGACGCCAGCCCTGCCTTACATCGTCACCACAACTTCCTTCCCGAGAAGATCAGGAAGCCGAAGCACACCGCTTGGAACGTCACGAGCACGCCGCCGACGTTCCAGGCGAGCGAATCGCCCCACAGTCTGCACGGCGCATCCGCGCGCGGCTTGTTCCAGCGTGCGAAGATGTCATGCGCGGTGATAAGACAAGCGTGGTACGCCCCGTAGACGAGGTAATGCGTCGCCGTGCCGTGCCAGAAGCCCATCGCGCCGAACGTGAGGAAATTCGCCGTGTAAGCGGCGTGGTTCTTGTTGGCGAACCACTTCTTCTTGAAGGCGAAAAGCAGGAACCGCATGTAGATAAAATCGCGGAACCAGAACGACAGTGAAATGTGCCAGCGCGTCCAGAACTCCTTGATGTTCTTCGACCGGAATGGCTGGTCGAAGTTCTCCGGCGCATGGACGCCCAGCAGGTAGCTGAACGCGACCGCGAAGGCGCTGTAGCCCGCGAAATCGAAGAACAGGTAGAAGCTGTAGGCGTACATGTAAGACGCGGTATGGCCCAGCGTCGGGCTCGCGGGCACCCGGTCCATCCAGGATTGCGCGATGAGGTGCGCGACGATAAATTTGTACAAGAAACCCGTGAAAAGCCGGTGGACCGCGCCGTCGAGATCGCGCACGAAACCCGTGCGGGTGTCGGGGCGGGTCCAGTCGTCCGAGAACCGCCGCCAGCGGTCGATGGGTCCGGAGGAAACCGTCGGGAAGAAAAACAGGAACGCGAAATACCGCGCCGCCGGGACGGCGCGGACCAGTCCGTCGTGGATGCCGATGAGCACGTCCACGGCGCGCAGCGTCGCGTAGGACAGGCCGACGAACTCGACCAGACCCGCCGCCCCGGGCGCGCCGACCGGCCCAGCGGCTGCCGCCCCCGCGTTGGAAGGCAGGAACTTCGCCAGCAGTAGAGGCAGGAGCGCCAGGGCCACGGCGATGTGCCCTGGCCACTTGCTCCTGGTGCGCGCTCGGAAGCCGAGCAGCGCCGCCGCGAGGAGATGTTGCGCCAGCGCATACGCCGCCAACAGCCAAATCTGGCGGACGGCCGCCGGGAACTTCTCGTTGAACGGACCGTGGTACTGCACGACGAGCATCCCGGCGGTCGCCAGCAGGATGAGTCCCTGTTTGAGGCCCGGCCCCGCCTGCGCCCGGCTCCCCCGGCCGAGGGCCATGGGGATCGCCACGTAGATGCCGACCACCCCGAAGTAGAGGAAGGTGGCGTAGGGCGTCACGGCTTGGACGGGGACGGGTGGCCGCCGTTAGCCGCCTGCTCCGCCAGCAGGCGGCGGTCGGCTTTGCCGTTGGCGGTCAGGGGCAGCCGGGGCCGCAGGTAAATCTTGCGCGGCAGCATGTAGGCAGGCAGCCGCGCGGCGAGGTGCGCGCGCAGGGCGGCGGTCGCGGCG
>CALMAQ010000347.1 GCA_937859745.1 uncultured Verrucomicrobiota bacterium
GTGCTCATTGTCGCTTATTTCCTTGTTCCGTGGTCCAGAATCTTCACGCACCTCAAGCGCGCTCGCGCGTTGGTGTGCGCTTCTACGTTTTCCCAGTCAGAAGTTTGCATTGCATGAACTCTTCGGCAACGAAACCGTGCAGGCGGTAGTAGATTTACCGTGCCATCTTGATGCGCTCATTGCGGCTCTGCCTTCGCAGCATGGTTACACCGCAGATGAGATTATTGACAATCATACCCTCCTACCGTTCTACGCCCCCTTCTCCACCACGAAGAGGATCAATCGCCTCCGTCGATCCATGCGGGGTGATGGTAAGGCACTTCACATGAGTATTGGCCTGATGGCCGGTCGCATCCGCCCGCCCGTTTGGCTGCGCTCTTGTCCCGAATGTGACCAACAAGATGTTAAGCGACATGGCGAACCTTACTGGCATCGTCTGCATCAGCTTGCCGGAGTTGAAGTTTGCCCTGAACACAACGTGTTTTTAGAAGATAGCACGGGCCGACGATTAAATCCGCGTACACGTCATGTTTTCGTTGCCGCTCGATTGACCCGCCGCGTGTCCGTCGCCCGTCCCGTAGATCCATCCATTCTCACTCATCGAATGTTGCTGGAACTAGCTCGTGACGCTGCATGGCTGCTCGCCCATTCGGCGGAGCCATCCAAGCAAAAAGCTCTCCGCGCCCGCTATGTAGCCCTCTTGGTTGAACACGGCTTGGCCAGTGCCTCCGGTCGTGTGCGATGGAAACTATTTCTCGAAGCCTTTGAGTCACATTTCCCACCGGACTTCTTGCGTCGAGTACAATGCGGATTATCCAACACAGCAGGGGACAACTGGCTGGCGCGGCTTGTCCGCGCGCCGCGTGGGGTGCAATCACCGCTCCGTCACCTGTTGCTTATACGATTTCTCGGCTATACGGCTGAAACTTTTTTTCAGGACCTGCGGCAGCCGGATGCGTTTAGCACCGGTCCTTGGCCCTGTCTCAATCAAATTTGCCCCCGGCATCGCCGTTTCACCATCAAGACGTGTTCGGTTGAGTACCATTCTGAGCGATCACGGCCAGTTGGAATCTTCGAGTGTCCTGTCTGCACCCAAACCTACTGCCGCCTTGGCCCTGATCGGGACCGTGCCGACCGTTATACTATTGGATGGGTGCGTGATTACGGCACGCTTTGGCTGGTGCAACTGGCCCGATGGTGGGAAGAACCTCGCCTAAGTTTACGCGAAATTGCTCGCCGGCTCGGAGCCGATCCGATGACCATCAAGCGTCGCGCGGTCGAAGAGGGATTGTCGTTTCCTCGTGCGGGCAAACGGTTGACGCATGGCTGTTCAAAGCCCTTGCAACCTAAAAGTTTTACCCAAGCCACGTTCGATACCCTCCAGCTACATCGCACTCGATGGCTGGGGGCAATGGCGGAATTTCCTACACTCAGTCTCAAAATGTTACGGGCGCAGCTACCGGCTCTGTACATGCAACTTTATCGACACGACCGCGAGTGGTTGCGAGCGAGTCAGCCTGCCCGGCATCTTTCGCCTTCCCGCGTCGAACGCCGCGTTGATTGGGCGGAACGCGACCTCCGACTTGCGCGCCTTGTGCCAGACGCAGCAGCGCGCATCCGTGGGTTTACCGAAGGCGGACTTCGGCAAATTACGCTGTCCGCGATAGGCAAAGAACTGGGGCATCTTGCCTTGCTTGAGAAGCATCTGAAAAAATTGCCACATACCGCGTGCGCTGCGATGAACATGATCGAGACGCGCATTCAATTCGCGTTGCGTCGGGTCGATTGGGCAGCAAGTCGGTTTAACACCGATGGCTTATGCCCAACTCGCTGGCAGTTGGTTCGTCGTGCGGGGTTGCGCCCCGACTTGGTGCGTGAGCCGGCGGTGGAAGCGGCTGTTGGATACGCACTGACGGCGATGGTTGCGGGCAGTCAATCTGTGGAAACGGATTCGATCTTTCCTTGCATCGAGTCGGCGGCGTAAGATGCTTGCTCGTGTCGAAAAGGTTTCCACGCAACTCTCAGATTATCGCCAGTGGGCGAACCGCTAGTCTGTTTTGGGTCCAGTCGCCTCGTTTACACGTCGAAGGCAAACAGTGGCGAACCATCGTCACTTTCGCCGACGAGAACAATCGCAATTTCAGTCAGATGGAGATGCCTTGGGGGGCACTGCCTGCCATGCGCTTGGGCCAATGGTTTGAGGACGGGGTCGTCTCTGATCTGCGGTTACCTCTAGGAGAGAGGTATGAACTTGAAATACATCCCCAAACTCGGATGACCATGCAAAAGGCTTCCGAGGTTGTACCCTTTGATCTCACTCCGTTGGATTGCCGTGACAATGACGAGGAGAACTGCTTGGTTTTTGAGTCGTCGGTATATACAGTCGTATTGCCTGTAGTCGAGTGTATCCGCGCGTTTTTTACACCATGCAAGTTTCTCGCGTATGGAATTTTAGAACCAGATTTCCTCCGGCGGATTATCAAAGTAAATCAAGTCCAATCAGACCAAAAATATCTCAAACTTGAGTTTACTACTGAAGTTGCTCGCAGCAGCTTGAATCCGCCGGTGGTTGCACATATCGCCCGCCTCCTCCATGATCCCAGCTTTAATCGGGCTTGGGATTTCATCCATGCCAACCGACGCGCCGAGGCCGGACTTTGCGACGCACCAGGACATTGGCCCCTGCGCTGCCAGTTGCCTGAGTTGGCACCAGCCTGGACCGTGCGCGCTCAACGCTACGCCAGAAATGTATTAATGGTGCTCGAAGTTCTGCATGTGCAGCCCGCAAAGCACCTTCCGTTCAAGAACGTTATCTTTACCCACCCTAGTTTGTTCAAAAAATCGAGACAAGAGCGGCCTAAAATTATTTCCAAACAGAAAGTCACGGCCCGGCCCGACAAAAATAGTGCAGCTACGCTAAACAGATCACCGACCCCGCCTAAACAACCGCGCGAGCCTCGGCTTATCAAGATTCGGCGGTTGGCGGTTTCCGATGATTCCGTCCTGAACATCCATAAGATTCTTCAAGCTGTTGCGCCAGATGATGCTCCTGAGAGCAGGCGAAAAAAGATTGCCCGACACACCGTGGTTTCCGGTGGCGTCAAGAAGCTCAGTCTCTCTGACCAAGGCGGTCGAGGCACGGATTCAGCGGCTGAATTTTCCCCGGAACAAGATGAACCGATTGATTGTACACCCGGACAAGGATTGAAAGAATTTTCGCGCGTCATCATCTGCTTGCGCGACGATCATCCAGAAGTCTCTTTAAAATGGTTGCTCCGACCGTTGGCTGGGCAGGAAACAGCCTTCACAATGGTTGGCGACCAACCGCGTGTGTACGCTGCTGTGCGTTTGCAATGGTGCAAATCGGAATCCGCCGAGATTTGTTGGCTGTTGGAGGTCGGCCGCTCTGATCGCTTCCCTTTATCCACATTGGTGTTCAGGTTTCTGCGCGATGGCAATAAGAAAGCGTCAGAAGTTGCTGTCCAGAGATTGCTGGAGACTCTGCTAGATTTTAATGGCTGGTGGAAGCGAGATAAAGTGTCCGAGTTGGTCGGTACCACTCTATCGAACTGCCGATTGATCCAGCACGTCAACCGACGCACGGAGACCCGCGCTAAAAGGCTTTACCAAGAAGCTGCCAGGATGGTTGGGCTACGACATTGATAGGTGCGGACGCCGCTATAGGGTGTCTGCTTGATGAGCGTAGAGTTGTGGGATTTAAACAACCCCATTTCTCAGTTCACTTGTTTTTTATTGAATAATTTTAGATTGAAGGTGAACGAGTCGTATGAGTTCACAACTTTCGGCAGCAAGAGGTATTGAGAGGATTGTCTGCGAGAGTAGCTTATGACTCATCGGTTACAAACTTTATTATTCAAATACACCTTCAAGGGAGGGTTTGGGCTTCCGGCCCGGCCGAAGCTTTTGGGGAGTGGGTCCGCGACTTTCCTTGGCAGCCTGAGGCAGAAAGTCACGGCCGGGCGGGACGCCCAGCCCTGCCTTGAAACGATGCGCCTGCGGCGCGGCAGCAGGCCGTGGCGGCTGAACGGTTCTGGAAAACGATCAAAATACGCATTTGTGCGTATGGACGCCCCGGCAGGAACCTGCCACAAATTGAGTCCCCGACCAGGAGAGCGGCGAAACCGCTCCCGGGTCAGGCAGGATTTTTCTGATCTGTCAGGCAGCGAGCAATCGCGTCTGCGGCCGGGTGTGCGTTCTCCGCCCGGGTGGGTCGGCGCGCGGTGGGGCAAGACCGCGCGCCGACCTCACGCCGCGGGCTTTTTTTCCCGCGCGCACGTCCGGCGGCGGCCCTGCCCGCGAACTCCCGTCTGAAAACGGGATCGCTGGCCGCGGTCAGGGGGGATCGTTCCACGTCTGTTGGCCGCCGGTCCGCCCCACCCTGCTGTCACCTACCCGATCGCACCCTGTATGACAAAATCGATGACCAAGCCCGAATTGACCCAAGCCATCCTCGCCGCGAAGGCGGCCAAGCAACTGACCTGGGCGACCATCGCGCAGGCGGCCGGGTTGTCGGAGGTCTACACGACCTCGGCGTGCCTGGGCGAGAACGCGCTGGCCGAGGAACCGGCGAGCAAGGTGGCGGCGCTGCTCGACCTGGGGCCGGAGGCGGTGCGTTGTTTCGGCGAGTGGTGCAACAAGGGCGAAGCCGCGCCGTCGGTCCCGAAGGAACCGCTGCAATACCGGCTCCAGGAGGTCATCTACATCTACGGGCCGACGATCAAGGCGCTGGTGGAGGAGAAGTTCGGCGCGGGGATCATGAGCGCCATTGACTTCACGATGGACATCGATAAAGTCCCCGATCCCAAAGGCGACCGGGTGAGGATCACGATGAACGGAAAGTTCCTGGTGTACAAAACATGGTGAGACGAAACCGGTTCCGCTTGGAACGTTCGGCAGGGTGGGAACAGCGCGGCGGCTCTAATTGGCGGTAACGAGATCGTTACAATTCATTTGAGGCCAGTCCGCAGGCATCCTGCCGATTATGCAGGGACTTGTGATAGGCAACCGCAGGAACAACCAGAAAAAATGACCACACGCAACTTGGGATTAACCACCTTCGCACTGGGAGCAGCCTTGCTCGGCATGGCGGGTTCCGCTTCGGCCGGCTTGGTGCCGGTCTATGTGGGGGAGATGACAACGCCTAGCAGCACCATCTTCGTCTACACCGTCAACTTCTCGAGCAACGGCAGCAGCGGCACCGAGAGCCTCACGTCCGGCGACTTCTTTACGCTGGAAGACATCGGGTCCCCCGCCGCCGAATCGATCACCTCGTCGTCGTCGTTCACCCTTTCGCAGCAGCTCACCGGAAAGACCGCGCCTTTCGCGGCTCCCCCGGACTCGCCTTCCATCTTGAACCTGTCCGAGACGTACGGCGGAGCCACGCTGACGGCCGATACGTCTTTCACCCTCACGCTGACCTACGCGGGGACCGTGGGCACGACGAGCGGCTTCTATTCCTCGACCGATACCACCGCTCTGGGCAAGAATTCCCAGGCGGGCAACGTGACGCTGCCCTCCGTGCCCGTTCCCGAGCCCGGCACCTACGCCGCTCTGGCGTTGGGTGGTGCGCTGGGTGCCGTGATGCTCCGTCGGCGCGCGGCGAAAGCCTGACCGGGTAGGCGCTGGCAGGAATTGCCCGCGAACCGCTACTGAAATCATCGCCCCATCCCCCGCGCTGTACGGCGGGGGATGGGGCGCTTCGTTTACGGGGGTCCCGGAACCCGCTGGTGGATCGCCGGGCGTCTTATTTCCCGGCGGGCACGGGATAAATGGCTGCCGCGCCGTCGGGAACCTCGGGCTGGCCCTTCGCCCACGGGCGTGTGCTCGCCGGATACTTCACCTGCTCGCGCGGCCCCCAATAAACGTAGCTGACCCCCAGCCGGGCGGCGGCTTCCTCCCAGCCCGGCTGGCCGAGCATCAGCGTGTCGAGATCGTCCACCAGCGGGGCGTAGTCGATCCCCTGGCTGTGCAGGTGCCCCAGGTAGCCCACCGCCAGCGGCCGTCCGCAGTACACCAGCGGATGATTGTAGTCCGGCGCGCACGCGAACCGCGCCCCCGCCGGGATCGCCCGCGTGGCGGCGCGCGCGCCGTCGAGTTCCGCGCGGTCGATGAGTGTGTAGCCGAGCTTCTCGTCGCTCCAGCGGCCCATGCCGCCGAACAAGCTGACTGCCCCGGAGAAGAATAGCACGACGCACAGCGGCCAGCGCAGCGGGGCCAGCAGCGGCCTGACCCACGTTTGCCAGATGAAGGGCAGCGCCGCGAGGTAGCACCAGATCATGAGCTTCGTGTTGTCCCATTCCCACGGGGCGAACATCACCACGCACGCCACGACGAAGACGATCCCCGCGGGCAGCACGAACGCCACGGCCGATTCCGCCGCGCGGCCCAACTGCGGCAGCCATAACCCACCCGCAGGCCGGGGCCGGAAACGCGATGCGTACCCCGCGCGCACGGCGTCCCACGCGCACCGCGCCCACAACAGCGGGGCCAGCAGCGCGAACAGCCCGAAGTTGAGCAGCCAGAACAGCGGCGGGGCGAGCAGCCCGCCGCCGATCCAGGCGTGGCGCTCCCGGAACGCCACCCACGCGGCGTCGCCCTGCATCCAGCCCCGGTTGACGTGCATCATCTGCCCGCCGGCGTGGAAGTGGCCCGTCATCAGCCAGACGGCGGCGGTCGCGGGCAGGAACGCGAGGCCCACCAGCGCGAGCAGGTGCCGCCGCACCATCGGGCGCGGGTAGTAGCAGACGAACCACCAGCCCAGCAGCACGGACAGGAACAGGAACGCAAAGACGTGGAACATCGGCAGCACGGCGTAGAGCAGGACCTCGGCCCAGAAGGGGATCAACCCTCGCACGGGTGGCCGCTCGGGGAAGGCGGCGGACGCCCCGGCGGCGGGCGGGGGCTCGGAGAAGAGTTTCTCCCGCCAATGGGCCATGAGCAGCAGCCCGGCGGGCAGCGCGAAGAGGAAGGGCCGCTGGGTGACGAAGATCGCCAGCGCGAGGTTCTTCCAGGCCTGCGTGCCCTGGTAGTCCACGAAGTCGCCCGTCTTGAGGAACTCGTAGCCCCACCACCCGCCGCTGAACAGGAAGCCCGCCACGGTGAAGCTGCCGCCCCAGCGGTAGAGCGCCAGCGCGCTGGCCGCCGCCCCGGCCAGCCCGACCCACACGAGGGC